>JACROP010000135.1 GCA_016214385.1 Nitrospirota bacterium | reverse complement strand
GCTCAGGAGGTCCCTGACTGCCCGATCAAGTCTCTTTACCTGAT
Organism: Nitrospirota bacterium; assembly: GCA_016214385.1. Classification (NCBI taxonomy): domain Bacteria; kingdom Pseudomonadati; phylum Nitrospirota; species Nitrospirota bacterium. The sequence goes on along the minus strand of JACROP010000135.1, from coordinate 17,916 downwards.
TTAGAATCTCAGTAATGATTTCTTTTTTCGGGTCTTCCGGGTCAAAATCAGAATATAAAACCTGGATGGCGCCGCTTATTCCAGCCAGAGGATTTTTTATCTCATGGGCTATCCCTGAGGCAAGCTCACCGAGGGATGCTAATTTCGCTGCCCTCTGAACCTGCTGCCTGTGGTATTCTTCTATTTCCTTTTTGGCTGACTCAAGGGCCTCCACCATACTATTGAAACTTTTAGCCAGTTGCCCGAGTTCATCCTTTTTGTCTGCCTTCATCCTGACTGATAAATCACCGTTTTCTATCTTCTTGATTGTGCCAATCATTCCCTTGATGGGTTTATTTATCAGTATCCCCACTACAAACAGAAAAGCTCCTGTAATAAGGAGAAAGCACATGAAGGCATTTATTAAGTGCTCTCTTTTAAATTTTTGTATGGATTGATATGACTCAGCGAGTGAGAGTTCTATATCGAGGACGCCCAGAATCTTTTTTTCAGAGCCGTGGCATTTGTGGCATACAGGCAGATTTGGGATGGCAGTGAGCCTTGAGGCGTATTGTTGGCCACTTTTCTCTATTAAAAAAGGAGCTTCGCTTTTCTGTTTTTGGAACCTTTCCCGGTCTTCTTTATAGATTTGTTTTCCGATGTCTTCTGGGTCTGAGGATACAAGCATGATCCCACTGTCAGGATGAAAGATTCGTATTTCTTTTAGTTCATGGCCGTTTTTAACCATGTGCTCCATCATTGTTTGCAACTCACGCCACTTGTTCTCTAACATAAGGACCATGATGCCATGTTTTATCCTGTCAGAAAGCAAAACTGCTTTTTCTTCTTGCCCGTTCAGGAGTTTACGCTCGGTCTCTTTGATGTCTCTCCATGTGGTCACAGTCATGATTGCGGAGATAATAAGGAGGGCAGTAATAGTTATCTTGAATTTCAAACTATTAAGCATTTTTTATTATAACTTAAATTGAGCGATTTTGTAGCCGCAACCCCAGGTAACAGCCTCTTATTTCTTATGACATACGATACACAGTGACATCCTATCTGTCACATCAAAGTTAAAGAGGCTTTTGGAGTTGGATGACACATGTGGGTTATGGCAGCTTGCACAGGTGAGTTCCTTTCCAGGCCGTAGAGGGTCAGGTACGCCTTTGGTAGGGTGACTTTGCCCATACACAAAGCCCGCAACCACATGCCTTCCAGATGCCCTGTCTTCGTGACAGGTGACGCACAGGTCCCATGTAGGTTTTTTGAGCCAGAAAGGGTTATTTGAGGCATGGGGGTTATGACATATGGTACATTTGCCTGTGGCCGTAGGGCCATGGGTATATTTTTTTGTTGCCCAGTCTTCTTTCTGAACAAAATGGCATGTGAAGCAGATATCTCTGACCGGGGTCTTAACACTGTATTTATTAGGACTACTTTCAGGATTATGACAATTAAGACAGCCCCAGACAGACACAGGCCCATGGACATTTTTAAAGGATGTTATTTTGTTATGACAGGTAAAACACATCGAGTCCTCTGGTTTTGCAGGGCTTAAATCCCTTTTATTAACTTCCATCCTGTGGCATGAACTGCATGTCTTTTCCTTATCTTTGATGTGAAAAGTATCTTTTTTGAAATCAGGAGGTGCAACCCTGTTTTCTCTTGATATGTCTGACCTGTGGAAAACCTGAACCTGCTGCGACCATATGATTGAACCTTCCTTTTTAGCTATTACCTTGATGGTATTAAGCCCGAAATTTATCTCTATGCCCTTGCAGACAAACCCTCTCTCAGGGTCTATATTAATGGATAAAGGTTTAGCATTATTTATTGTTATCTCGATCGCATCTGCACTGCCCTTTGCGAGCCTGACAACAATATTGACAAGCCCGGCCTCGGTTATGGTCTTGTCTGAGGGTAAAAGGATTATGGACTGTGAGCTGTGAACCGTGAACTGTGAACTAAAAACAAAGATTAGCGTTGTAAACCATACAACCGAGGCGAGTCTTTTCATTTATCTAATCCCTGAAAGCAATTCCAGGGCCTTCCTGTAATTTTCAGATGCCTCCTTTAACATGCCCCTACCTTCATAGACTTCTGCGCTGAGGTAATAAATCCTGTATTCTTTCGGGTTTAAACCCTTCGCCTCCTCAAATGAGGCGGTTGCCTCTTTTAATTTCCCATCTTTGCCGAGGACATAACCGAGATAGTAAAGTGCTGGTGTGTATGCAGGCGCTTTTTTTAAAGCCTTTTTCAGAAGCTCAGCCGCCTCTTTATATTTATTAGCCTTTGCTGTCAGAAAGCCCAGTTCACTCAGCACTACAACATTATCAGGCTCGACTGTCAGGGCTTTTTTCAGGCTCTGCTCTGCCTCTGACATCTTACCTTCAGATACATAGAGCTTTGAAAGCTCCACATATGGCAAAATAAATTTCGGGTCGATCCCGATCGCCTTATTAAATGCAGAGTAGGCCATTGAAAACATCTTTTCCTTAATAAATTCTCTTCCGAGGTTTATCTGCGCAATGGCTTTATACTCGGGTTGGTATCCCATCTTAACCTTAACCGCCCTGGCTTCGCCTGCAAGAGAAAGGATATAATCGAACATATCCTCTGTCCCAACAAGGGGAAACCCGGGCATCTCGTATGTTATCCTGCCTTCTGATATAACTACAGTAGATGGCAGCGCTATAACATCATAACTGCGAAAGGTCGTTAACCCCTTATCTACAAGAACAGGAAAGGTGACTCCCAGTTCCTTGACAACCTTTTTTATGTTCTCCAGGTCATCATTAGAAATCGTCTGATTATCTGCATTTATGCCAATAACCTGTATCCCTTTGTCTTTGTACTTTCTATAAAATTCTTCAAATCTTCTGAGTGCCTTTGGAGAATTTGCGCTCCATGTTGCCCAGAACACAACTGCAACCGCTTTCTTGCCTGTATACTGAGATAAGCTGACGTCCCTGCCATTTATATCTTTCAAAGAAAACTCAGGCGGTTTTATGCCTGTCTGAAGTAATGCCTCTGCCTTACACAGGTGAGTGGCGAAAATCAGATGGGAAAACAGAATTATTAGTATGAAGTATCGCTTTTTCACCGTCTGCCCTGCAGGTGTTTATTTATACCCTCTTTGTATTCGGCAATAGCCTTTTCAGTCTCTCCTAACTTTTCATATACCATCCCGAGCTCATAGTGGGCCATCACAGGATCGGGGTTTAAAATCAGGGCATCCTTCAGGATTGCTTCGGCACCCTTTAAATCACCCTTTCTTGCCAGGACTATCCCTATGCCTGTTTTTGCCGCATGCAACCTGGGATTTATCTTTAACGCTGTGTTGAAGGAAGTCAGGGCTTCATCTAACTTATTTTTTTTCAGGAGCAGATAACCCAACTGTTTATGCGCATTTGCATAGTTAGGGTCAGCCTTAATAGCATCTTTAATTACATCTATTGCCCTGTCAATGGAGCCTTCTTTTGTTAAGGTTATAGACTCCTTATATAGGGATTCGGCCTTTGCTCTGTCTTCCTGTGCCCACACTGAACAGACAGGGATATACATGAAAATAAACATGCATAAGATACATTTATAAATTCTCATTGGTTTTTCTATGAAAAACTATATTGAAAAAAGTCATATATTTCATTTAATTCTTTGCCGGACTTACCCTGTTGAAGACTTTAGCGCCATGGCAGCCAGGCAGGCACTTTCCCCCATCGCTGGTTTTGGTGAAGTTTATAGGTATCTCCCATGCGCCAAAAGGGACAGCATCCCTTATATGTCTTGGGTTGTTCGTTGCATGGACATCGTGGCATGCCCTGCATGTGCGGCCCTTCACAGGTTTATTAACATGCAGAAAGTGGAGATTCTGATCGCCGTTCCTGAAACCGGTTAATGTTGTAGTTTTGGGGTCGAGTACAAGGGTTTTTTCGTGACAGCTAAAGCAGAGTTCATAGTTTTTTGGATCAAATGGTGCGTAAAATACAGGAGGGAAGTATTTCTTGAGTATCCTGAAGTTATCTGAGCCATGGGGATTATGACAGGCAGAGCAATCTTTTTGCTTTATCGGCCCGTGGTGGATTGAATTCCTGGCCAGCCAGGTTTTCATATCCATTATTTTGCCTGTAGGGGTATCTAATTTCTTGTCATGGCAGCTCATACAGAGGTCCATCGGTTGCATCTTTAACTGTTTTGCGTAATCAGTAACATGAGGGTCATGACATGCGAGGCAGTGCTTCGGCGTTTCCAACCCGCCATGTTTTACCTTGACACTGCCTACATGCTCACGTTTATCAGAATGGCATCTAAAACAGAGGTCCCTTGAGCCTTCTGCTTTGAACATGAATTTGTATTCTCCTGCGTGCGGGCTGTGACAGGTCACACAACTATCTTTCACAGGCTGATGGGAAAATTTTTTCCCCTTGAATGCTTCTGCCTTATCAGTATGGCATGTGAAACATACATCATTGCCTGCTGCCCTCAGCATTCTCGGGAATTGGCCCTGATGCGGATTATGGCAGATGACACATCCTCCGACAGCAACAGGGCCATGTATGAACTTGCCTGTTGCGATTTTCTTATCGTGACATCTGAAGCAGAGGTCAACACCCTGTGAGCGAAGCTGGAATTTGTATGGCGACTGGTGAGGGCTGTGGCATGTGGTGCACGAACCTTCCTTTACAGGTTTATGTACGACCTTATTCGTATCAACCTTATCGTGACATTGATAACATAGCTCTGAGATGTTTTTTATAGGAGTGAATTTGTGTTTATCAACTGGCTTGTGGCATGCCTTGCAGTCTCCCACTGCTACTGGCCCGTGCACAAACTTGTCCTTTCCCATCTTGCTGTGGCACTTGTCTGTAATGCAGGATTCTTTGGCTTCTGCAAAGCTAACCGTTTCTCTGTCCCATAGTGAAAGACTTAAAACAATGAAGAATCCAGAAAAAGATATTGAAAAATTGGTTAAAAGGACTGGATTCCCGCCTTCGCGGGAATGACATATAATTATCAACCCTTGAGTTTTAAACGATTTTTGTCTTCTCGTATTTTGTCTCATATGTATTGAACGAGTACACTTCATTGACAAAGTGTTTTAGATAATTTTAAAATTCCTCAAGTCGATGACTCGTAGAGAGGAAAAATGTTACAGCATATCGAGGAAATAGCTCCCACAATAAAAAAACTAAGAATAGAAGTGCCTTCTTCCATTATTGAAGACGAAATAAGCCAGGCTTACAGGCGGTTGCGGTCTACCGCAAGGATTCCAGGATTCAGGACAGGCAAGGCACCACAGTCTATCCTTGAGAGGAGATTTGGCAGGGGCGTAGAGGCAGAGGTGATGGAGAAGCTAATCCCGGAGTTTTACTCAAAGGCGGTTAAAGAGGCAGGGATAATGCCTGTTACCTCTCCGAATATCGAAGGGAAAATAGAGTTTATAAAAAATCAGCCTTTGCTTTTTACCGTTACCGTTGAGGTCAAGCCAGAGATAGAGCAGCTCAATTATGAGGGTTTGAAATTAAAAGAAAGACCACTTGCTTTTGAAGAGCATGAGGTAGACAATGCCCTTAAGATGTTTCAAGAAAACAGGGCGTTATTTGAAATTTCAGAAGAAGGCGTAAAGGAAGGGGATATGGTGGTTATAGACCACGAGGGTTATATAGAGGGCATTGCTGTGAAAGGTTTATCCGTAAAAGATTTTGCCTTTATTCAGGGTTCTGAATCTCTGCCAGAAGAATTCAGCAGTGGACTTATCGGAAAAAAGAAGGGAGATTCCTTTGAGGTAAAAATATCATTCAAGGATAATCACCCCAATAAGGCTATTGCCGGGAAGGAAGTTATATTTAACGTGTCAGTAAAAGAGGTTAAGAGAAAAGTCCTCCCCCCTGTGGATGACGATCTTGCCAAAAGTTTTGGATACGAGAGCATAGTAGGGCTTAAGGAAAGGCTACGCGAAGATATTATCAAAAATAAAAAGGAACAAATAGAGATAGGATATAAGAAAGAGCTACTTAATCGTCTGATTGATTCTATAGACTTTGAGCTCCCTCAATCAATGGTCAACAGGGAGCTTGAACATCTTATGCTTGAGGCCAAAAGAATTGCGGCGATGGGAGGAGAAGCTGTTAAGACTGATGACGAGTTGAAGCTTGAGAATGAACCTATTGCCAGAAGGAATGTAAAGGCTATTATTCTTTTAGATGTAATAGGTGAGAAAGAAAAAATAGGGGTAACAGATGAGGAAATGAGGGAAAAGATAAAAGAAATTGCTGACAGGCATCGCCTCAAACCCGAGGATGTGATAAAGTTTTATATTGCGAGGGACGGCTCCTTAGAAGGGCTGAAAGGCAAGCTTTATGAGGACAAGGTCATGGACATTTTGCTGTCAAAGGCAAATATTGAGCAGGCTTGATATAATATAAACAATAAAAAGGAGAAGACATTGAGCGTGATTCCATTTGTTATAGAACAGACAGGCAGAACTGAAAGGGCCTATGATATATACTCCAGGCTTCTTAAAGATAGGATCATCTTTGTAGGGACGCCAATCGATGATATTGTAGCTAATACTGTTATAGCCCAGTTATTATTTCTTCAGACAGACGACCCCGATAAGGATATACACGTATATATAAATACCCCGGGCGGCATAGTTCCAGCCGGCCTCGCTATTTACGACACCATGCAATATGTTAAACCCGACATAGCCACATATTGTATAGGCCAGGCAGCCAGCATGGGAGCCCTGCTGCTTGCTGCCGGGAAAAAAGGGAAACGTTTTGCCCTTCCCCATGCGAGGATAATGATACATCAGCCAATAGGCGGATTTTACGGACAGGCCACTGATGTGGAAATCCACGCAAGGGAAATACTAAAGATGAAAGACACTTTGAATAAGATTCTTGCATTACACACAGGGCAGCCTTTTGAAAAAATACAGGCTGATACAGAGAGGGATTTCTTTATGTCCGGCCAGGAAGCCAAGGAATACGGCCTTGTAGATGAAGTCATAGTAACCATAAAAACCAATAAGGGAGGAAATTAGAAAATTTATGACCAGAAAAGGTGATGATTCCCTTAAATGCTCATTTTGCGGTAAAGGGCAGGACGAAGTCAGAAAACTCATAGCCGGGCCTACTGTTTATATCTGTGATGAATGTATTGGTCTCTGTAATGAAATCATTGCCGAAGAACTTGAAGCATCAATCGGAACACATATAACACCAAGACTTCCGACTCCAAAGGAGATAAATACTTATCTTAACGACTATGTAGTAGGGCAGGAAAAGGCCAAGAAAATCCTTTCTGTTGCAGTGCACAATCACTACAAGAGGATAAGCAGTCCGATCGAATCTGAGGTTGAACTCCAGAAGAGCAATATCCTGCTTGTAGGGCCGACCGGAACTGGTAAGACTCTCTTTGCGCAGACCCTCGCAAAGATTCTGGATGTGCCATTTACAATTGCAGATGCTACGACCCTTACAGAGGCGGGCTATGTTGGAGAGGATGTCGAAAATATAATTCTAAAGCTCCTTCAAGCTGCCGAATATGATGTTGAGAGGGCTCAGCGTGGCATTGTTTACATTGATGAGATTGACAAGATAAGCCGTAAATCTGAAAACCCCTCTATTACAAGAGATGTATCAGGTGAAGGGGTGCAGCAGGCACTGCTTAAGATTATAGAAGGTACAATCGCTAACATACCGCCTCAGGGTGGAAGGAAGCACCCGCATCAGGAATTCATCCAGGTAAATACTTCCAATATACTTTTTATATGTGGCGGAGCCTTTGTAGGCCTCGACAGGATGGTGGAACAGAGGATAGGCAAGAGAACCGTAGGTTTTGGAGCAGAGCTAAAGAGCAGGGTAGAGAAGAAAATAGGGGATATCCTTGAGCTGGTTCAACCAGAGGATTTAATAAAGTATGGCCTTATACCGGAGTTTGTCGGAAGACTGCCAGTTGTAGCAACCCTTGATGAGCTTGATGAGGATGCCCTGATAAAGATTCTAACCGGGCCTAAAAATGCCCTTATAAAACAGTATCAAAGGCTTCTTTCCTTTGATAATGTTAAGCTGAGATTTACAGACAGTGCCCTTGTTGCAATAGCAAAGAAGGCAACAGAACGCAAGACAGGCGCAAGGGGGTTGAGGGCGATTCTCGAAGAAGTGATGCTTGATGTTATGTATGAGATACCGTCGCAGAAAGGCATAAAGGAATGCCTTGTAAATGATGATGTTGTTAATAAAAAGGAAAAGCCAATTCTTATTTACGAAAAGCACGCCGAGTCAGCTTAAGCAGCGTGCAGACATTTGTTATCTGTTAGCTGTGTTCTACGTTCTGTTTAATTTGCCTTTTGTTAATGCATTTTGAAGAAGACGTCTTAATTTTATTTTCAAATCGTCATCTTTTATAGCGTCAACTGTATCCTCGATATACATGGTGTCCTCTTTTGTCAGGTTTTTTTGCAGAACAGCTTTTGAACCCTGAATCCTTAACCCTGGATCCTGTTCCGGAAGCTTGCCGACCTTGAACCTGACGTCTTTGACACCAAATGTATTTAACTTTTCCAGGATTTCCTGCTTGTAGAAACTAAGGTGGTGCATCCACTGTGGCGTATCGACCAGGACAAAAAGCATATTATTTCTTAAACCATCTGGATATGTATGAACCGAGACTGTTTTACCCACAATGTCCTCCCATTTTTTCCTTATCGCATTGATGGTGAGGGCGCTCTCAGAGCCGAGTCCTTTTAAAAATCCTCTCAGTATATCGCCAGCTCGATGCATAAATTTTTCCTCTTTCGTATTTAAGTTGAAAGAGACCTGAGGCACTGAGACACAGGGTAAATAATCTGCCACAGAGTTCACGAGTTTATAGCTCTGTGTCCTCTGTGGTTATATTTACAGTTTACATTGCTTTCTTTATTTTCCCGGAGCGGAGGCAACGGGTGCAAACGTAAGTCCTTTTTGTTCCCCCATCAGTAACGACCTTTATCCTTTGAAGGTTCGGTGAAAAAAACCTTTTTGTTCTGTTGTTTGCATGGCTTACGTTATTCCCTATAACCTTTCTTTTTCCACAGACTGAGCAAACTGCCATATCGAAATACCCTCCTTATTTAATAAAGTGGGAAGTAGGAAGTTATGAATTTCTTCACTTCCCATTTCCAATTTCTCACTTCCATAGAGATTGCATTAAAAAAGCTAATTATGATAACATTATAAAAGTTAAAAATTCAAAACAAAAAATTCTAAATTTCTTAAATTTAAAAAGGGGGATATGACTTAGGTGTCCAAGGCAAGGGTTTATGATTTAGCCAAAAAGCTCGGCGTCGGTAGCAAAGAGCTTGTTGCGGAGCTTGAGAAAATGGGGGTTAAAGGTAAGACCCATTCATCGAGCATAGAGGATGATTCTGTCCTTAAGCTGACCAAAATTTTCACCAAAAAAGAAAAACCACCTGCCCAAAAGCCAGTGCCTCTTGAAAAGGTTGAGAAAAAAGTCGAGAAGAAGGTTGAGAAAAAGACTGAGAAAAAAGTAGAGAAGGAAATCAAGAAAGTTGAGAGAAAAATCGAAGAAGTTAAGAGGGGAGTCGAAGAGAAAGAAGAATTAGAAATCAAAAAGGAAAAGGAATTGGAAGTCCCTGAAGCTAAAGAAGAGATAACCGAAGGGCCCCCTATGCCTGTTGAGAAGCCGGCTGCTGTAGAGATCGAAGAAGAGGTAAAGATACCTGACAGGTTCAAAAAGGAGGTAGAGGCAGAGAGGGTTGAGAAGTTTAAGGGGAAGCCCGGAATGCAGAGGGCCTTTGAAACCATAAAGAGGGTGGAAGTAAAGAAGTGGCGTGAGGTAAAGCCTTTCCCCAAGAAACATGAAAGAGGCAAAGTTCAATATCAAAAGGTAGAGGCCAGGGTCTTACCTCTCCCAACCCCGACAAGAAAAAAGGTGCTGAAACTCCATGAAGGCACAACATTAAAAGAATTTGCCGAGATGATAGGACAGAAGCTCCCTGAGGTGATAAAAAAATTTATGGAGCTTGGCTATATGCTGACTATAAATCAGCCGGTAGATGGACCTGCAGCTCAGATTGTTGCTGAGAGTTTTGGCATAAAGATAGAGCTCGCACCTGTGGGGATAGAAGACCTGGGTGTAGAAGAAACAGAAGATGTTTCTAATCTGATACCAAGACCACCTATAATCACAATTATGGGTCATGTAGACCACGGAAAGACCTCCCTGCTCGATGCTATCCGGCAGACAAAAGTTACAGAAATGGAAGCTGGTGGAATAACGCAGCACATAGGTGCTTATAAGGTCAGATTGAAGGGTAAAGATATTGTCTTTCTCGATACACCTGGCCATGAGGCATTCACTGCTATGCGGGCAAGGGGAGCCAAAGTCACGGATATCGTTGTTCTTGTAGTTGCCGCAGATGACGGTGTAATGCCACAAACAATTGAGGCTATAAATCATGCAAAGGCTGCAAATGTACCTATAGTTGTTGCAGTAAACAAAATAGATAAGCCTGAAGCCAATCCTGCAAAGATCCGGAATGAACTCGCCGAACATGGAATAGTCTCAGAGGAGTGGGGTGGGCAGAATATTTTTGTCGACGTTTCAGCCAAAAAGAGGATAGGGATAGAAAAGCTCCTTGAAATGATTTTGCTTCAGGCAGAAGTTATGGAGCTTAAAGCCAATCCCAACAGGCCAGCAAAAGGAGCAATAATAGAGGCCAAGCTCGATAGAGGAAGGGGCCCGGTAGCTACTGTTCTGGTTCAATCCGGAACCTTGAAGGCAGGTGATGCCTTTCTTGCCGGGACATTTGCTGGAAAAGTCAGGGCATTAATAGATGATGACGGCCGAAAAGTTGAGGCGGCAGGACCTGCTACGCCTGTTGAAGTTATTGGTTTTTCAGAGGTTCCCCAGGCCGGTGATGTTTTTATAGCAATGGACGATGAGAGAAAAGCAAGACAGATAGCACTGGCCAGACTTCAAAAGCAGAGGCTTGCCGGAATCTCTAAGGCAAGAAAACTTACCCTCGATGACCTTTACGCAAAGATAAAAGAAGAGGGAATAAAAGATCTGAACGTCGTCATTAAAGGAGATGTGCAGGGAACGGTGGAGGCAATAAAGGATGCAATGGAGCACCTGAGTCACCCCCAGGTTAAGGTCAAGGTGATCCATGCCTCGGCTGGAGGTATAAATGAATCAGATGTGATGCTGGCATCTGCATCTCAGGCAATAATCCTCGGTTTTAATGTAAGGCCTGAGACAAAGGCATATCCGCTTGCTGAAAAAGAGGGCGTTGATATCCGCATGTACAATGTTATATATGATGCGATAGAGGACGTTAAAAAGGCGCTCGAGGGCCTCCTTGAGCCAACTGTAAAAGAAAAAGTCCTTGGCAGGGCAGAAATCAGACAGCTATTCCAGGTATCCAGATTCGGGACGATTGCAGGATGCTATGTCCTTGATGGATTTATAACAAGGTCAAGCACCGGCATAAGGGTTATCAGGGATAACATTGTGGTATACGATGGGAAAATCGCTTCTCTGAAAAGGTTCAAAGAGGACGTTAAGGAGATCCAGGCAGGCTATGAGTGTGGTATCGTGATAGAGAACTTTAATGATGTAAAAGTTGGAGATGTGCTGGAAAACTACCTTATGGAACAGGTAGCCGCCAAATTAAGTTAAAATGCAAAAATCAAAATTAAGGAATTCCATTAAATTTCTATAATAGTTAGCCTTCTTGCCTGTAGTTATACCTGCCATAACCGAGGAGGATTTATGCACCCGTACAAGCGTTCTGCAAGGGTTGGAGACCTCATAAGAGAAGAGATAGCAGACATTATTATGCATAAACTGAAAGACCCGAGAATTGGTTTCATAACCGTTACAGGGGCTGATGTGAGCGATGACCTCAGGTATGCAAAAGTTTATGTCAGTATTCTTGAAGATGCAAAAAGGGAGGAGACCCTGAAGATACTTATTTCTTCAGCCAAGTTCATAAGGGGAGAACTGGGCAGGAGGATAAGGATGAAAATCCTCCCTGAGCTTATCTTTAAACTTGATAAATCCATAGAATATGGAGCAAAGATAGACAGAATAATCAGGGAGATAAAAGAGAGAGATGAAGGTTCCTCCTGAAATACTCAGCCTCATACAGGAAAACAAAAGCTTTCTTATTACAATCCATATAAACCCAGATGGGGATGCTCTGGGTTCAAGCATTGCCCTTTTCCTGGGCCTGAGGAAGAGAGGGAAAGATGTAAGCGTGATTACAAAAGGCGATGTGCCTGAGATGTTTAAATTCCTTCCATTTTCCGATGTTATAGGAAAAGCAGTTCCTGATAAAATTTTTGATGTGCTGTTTATTATTGACTGCGGTGACATTAAACGGACAGGTTTAAAAGATTTGAAGGCGAAAAAGACGGTTATCATAGACCATCATTTAACAGAGACAGACAATGCAGGTGTGAAGTGGGTTGACTCAGGGGCAGGGGCAACAGGAGAGATGGTCTATCTGCTTCTAAATTCTCTTGATGTCTCCATGGACGAAGCAATAGCGACAAATCTCTATACAGCCATTTTTACAGACACCGGAGGTTTCAGGTATCCAAACACAAAATCTGAAACACTGAGGATTGCTGCCGGCCTCATCGAAGCTGGCGTAGATCCGTGGAAGATAGCGCAGGAGGTATATGAGAGTATCTCCCAGGGCCGGTTCAGGCTTATAACTGAGAGCCTTTCAACGCTTGAAAGGAGGGGAAGTATTGCCTGGATTATCGTTACACAGGAGATGTATAAAAAGACAGGCACCGCTGCCGCAGATACCGAGAATTTCGCAAACTACCCGAGGATGATAAAGGGGGTTGAAGTCTCTATGCTTTTTAGAGAACTCGATAATGGTGGTTATAAGGTAAGCCTGCGATCTAAGGACAGGGTCAATGTTGCAAAAATTGCAGAGTCCCTCGGTGGAGGAGGTCATTACAATGCTGCTGGTTGCGAACTGCACGGCACCCTTCAGGAGGTCAAGGAAAGGGTTCTCAGGGCTATAATAGAAAATTCAGATGGATCTGGTAATTAACCTCGATAAGGCGGAGGGGATCAGCTCACACGAGGCAACAACACAGGTAAAAAAAGTCTTTAATGCAAAAAAGGCAGGCCACGCAGGGACCCTCGACCCCATGGCTACAGGCATTCTACTTGTGTGCCTGAACAGGGCAACGAGAATAGTTTCATATTTAGCTGTACTTGATAAGGAATATGTAGTTACTGCAAAGCTCGGCGAGGCTACGGATACACAGGATTCATCTGGCAGGATAATCTCTAAAAAGGAAGTTCCTCGACTTCAGGTTCAGGAGATCGAAGATGTTTTAAAGTCCTTTGAGGGTAAAAGCCTTCAAAGACCTCCAATATTTTCTGCTCTAAAGCATAAAGGCACACCCCTTTACAAGCTCGCAAGAAAGGGTCTGGAAGTTCACAGCGACTTGAGAGAGATAAATATCAAGAAAATAGAACTTGAAAATGTAGACCTGCCTTATATCACTTTCAATGTGGCATGCTCAAAAGGGACATATGTGAGGGCCCTCTGCGATGATATAGGGAAACAACTCGGAGTCGGGGCACACATGTACGCCCTTAAAAGGACAGGAGTAGGGCCATTCAGGATTGAAGACTCCATTGACATACAGGGCCTGGCGGATATTCGGATCGAGTCTGTCTATGGGTCGAAGCGACTCTTCGCTGAGACTCGCTCCGAGAAGAGTATTTTTGATATTGATACGGCACTTTCATGGATACAGAGCCTTACGGTCAACGAGCATGCTGCTAAAAAGGTAAGAAATGGCAGCCCGCCCGGGATAAGAGATATTCTTAAGTTTCCGGAAGGTCTGAAGATAGGTGACGCTGTAAAGGTAAAAGCTCCGGATAATGAACTCCTTGCAATTGGCAGGTTTTTAATGGAGCCTGATAGGATTAAGCTGGAGACTGTATTTGCGTAACGACAGTACCGATAAAGCTGCAAGGCTTTTATGTCTCCTGCGCCCTGTTGATTTGCTTACTTTTTGCTTTTTATTTTTTCTTACTGCCCTGACAATAATCTTTTTCAGCAGGATACCGAGGCCGACCCTCCTTATTTTTATTTATGTCAGCCTTATCGCTGCACTTTTTTCCCTTATATATTTCAAAAACAAACACAATGGAAAAGTTTTGAAGACGATCTATGACATTATCTTTCCTGTAATAGCGGTCATGCTTATTTTTGACAGCCTCGGTGGCCTTGTGCATTACATAAATCCGAAGGACTATGACCACCATTTAATACGCATAGACTATATCATATTCGGCAATCATCCCACTGTTGTCTTTGAGCGTTTTGTAAGCCCCTTCTTAACAGAAATCTTTCAGCTTGCCTATTCTTCTTATTATTTCCTCCCGATAATCCTGGGGATTGTGTTAAAGGTAAGGGGGGAAGAAAAGGCGTTTGACAGAACCCTTTTTCTTATTATTCTCTGTTTTTACCTTTCTTATATCGGTTATATATTGGTCCCTGCTATTGGTCCAAGGTACACGATGGAGCATCTCCATGAAATAGAGCTCAAAGGTGTTTTGATAAGGGATGTTATTGACAGAACCCTGAATGCACTTGAAGGAATCAAGAGAGATGCCTTTCCGAGCGGGCATACAGCAGTGGCCCTTGTTGTCCTGTATCTTGCATATAAATATCACAAAAAGCTCTTCTATCTCTATCTCCCTGTCATACTTGCCCTCCTCGTATCAACAGTATATTTACGGTATCATTACGCGGTTGATGTCCTCGGTGGTATCGTGCTTTCGGTTTTTACTATATACCTCGGAGAGTGGTATTATAATTACTGGGAAATAAAGAATGGAAATACTCCTGGTAGAAGATGAGCCAAAGATTGCCGATGTTGTTAAGGCATATCTCGTAAAGGAGGGCTATGATGTCCTTGTTGCAAATACAGGCACGATGGCCCTCGATATGCTTAAGAAAAAGCCTTCTCTTATAATCCTTGACCTTTTTCTTCCAGACATCCCGGGAGAAGAAATTTGCAGCAGTATAAGGGCGCTATCAGATGTGCCGATAATAATGCTCACAGCAAAAAGCAGTGAGGAGGACAGAGTGAAAGGGCTTGGAATCGGGGCAGATGATTATGTTGTTAAACCTTTCAGCCCGAGGGAACTTGTAGCACGGGTAAAAGCTGTGTTGAGGAGGTCTGATTCAGGCGATAGGACAAAGATTCATAGTTTTGACAGAGGCGCTATCCTCATTGACGCAGGCGCCCATGAGGTGAAGGTGAGAGGGAAGATCGTGGCTCTTACGCCTACAGAATTAAATATCTTATTGACAATGGCTAAGAACCCGAACATGGTATTCAGTCGTGAGAAGTTAATAAATACCTGCCTGGGATATGGGTTTGAAGGATATGAAAGAACTATAGATGCCCATATAAAGAACTTAAGACAAAAAATCGAGGTCGACCCAGGGAAGCCAGACTATATTCAGACTGTATACGGCGTAGGATATAAATTTACAGGGAAAAGGGATGAGAGTTAAATTTTTCCTTGCCCTTTTAGCAGTAGTTGTGGTTGTCCTCTGCTCGAATATCCTGTTTGAGAGATTAATTTCTAAGGACTTTGATGCCTATATCACTGGAAGTCAGGAGGATAAACTTTACTGGATTATAGCATCCATAGAGGGTTCTTATGAAAAGGGTAATGGTAAATGGGACCTGCATGATTTAATGAATGTCGCTCACTGGGGCTTTATGCTTGGCTTTGAGATAGAGGTAAAAGACATTAAAGGTAAAACCCTGATTACGACTGCCGGGGCCATCAAACATCAGCCCCCAGCAATGAGACAGAAGATGGCAGCCATATCCATGGAAGCTCCCGTCTCGACATTTGACCCATATCCCCTTTACTACGGAGGCAGAGAAATCGGTACCCTTTATGCCAGGCAAAAGAAGAACAGCCTTCTAATTGAAAAAGAACAGACCTTTAAGAAAAGGGGGAAAGACTTCCTTTTATTTTCATTGCTGATCACAGGCGGAAGTGCTCTTTTATTGAGCTTTCTCCTCGCATCTTACCTGAACCGCCCTCTTCGCAAATTAAGTAAGGCCGCATCTGAAATTGCCACAGGAAATCTCAACATCAGGGTAAAGCCCACCTCAGCAGATGAGATTGGAAAGTTGTCAATGACATTCAACAGAATGGCCGAAGCCCTGGAGAGACAGGAAGGTTTAAGAAAACGACTTGCCTCCAATATCGCGCATGAACTCAGGACACCACTCTCCATTATAAAAGGACATTTAGAGGCAATACTTGACGGCGTCATGCCTGCAGAGGCGGCTCAGGTAGAAAGTCTGCTCTTAGAAATTGATAGATTAAAAAAGCTGATTGACGGGATAGAGGACATCGCAAGCCTGGAGGCACACAGCCTCTATCTCGAGGAGAGAGAAGTGGAGCTCGGCTCTTTCCTCACAGATATAGCAAAAAGTATGGAGCCCCTGTTTAAGGCAAAGGGAATCACATTTAATTTTGAGCGGACATCTGATGTCAGCATGGTGACAGACCCGGACAAGCTCAGCCATATTTTATTTAATCTCCTTAACAATGCCCTTAAATACACAGACAGTGGGTCAGTTACGCTCTCTTACGGACTCAGGCCTGAGGGCCTTTTTATAGCGGTTGCGGATACAGGGGTCGGGATCAGAGAGGAAGAAGTCCCTTTTATCTTTGAGCGGTTCTATAAAGGGATAAAGTCAGAAGGTATTGGGCTCGGCCTTGCAATAGCAAAGGAACTTGCCGGTGCTATCGGTGGAAATCTGGAGGTCAAAAGCAGAGTGGGCGAGGGTTCGGTGTTTACTTTAAGAATAGGTCGTATATGATATATAAGACCTATTCGAAATTAGAAATTCAAAATTTGATGAATGTTTCCCAGTATCTGAAAAGCTCCTTTGTGGCATGGAGGTCGCCGGTGCAGTATCTGGCAATATCGAGATACCTGCCTTCTTTAAAAAGGTCTTTGATCTCATAGCCTGTAATCCCCCCGGTCTTTGGGCTCTTTATGCCAAAAGCCCTGCACCACATGTGCAGGTTGAATTTTTTCCTGACAGCCCCGAAAAAGCTTAAATGGTCGAGGAGGTCTATATGCGTGTCATTGTATCTACTCGGCATCAGGTCCTTTGATGGTCTTATTCCGAGGATTGCTGAACGGAGTATTATAAAAGGGCAGTCAAAACCCCTGCCGTTGAAGGTTATGACCTGGTCATAGCCTTTTACAACCTCCCAGAATTTTCTCAGGATATCTGGCTCTGTGCCTGAAGAGAACTTTATCCCATTTTCTTCAAAAGGCTCAATTTCAATTCCTGGAGACTGGAAATAAACAGCACCCTTATCGGTCTCCGGATTCAATAGCCCTATGGCAACAATCTCACCAGTAAGGGGCGAGAAACTGAGCCTGTCTTTGGCCTCCTTTATCTCCTCCTCAGTTTCGGCGAATTTCAGGAGATACTCCCTCGAGAGTTCATCAAAAGATTCAAAGTCTTTGCCTATGGTCTCAATATCAAGGACAATCTTTTTTGACATAAGGATTTTTTACCACTTTTCATAATAGAGTTTCAAGAGATTTAATTATTGTTCTTCATTTTTGATTTTTGCATTTAAATTTTCACTTTATATTTATAATATTTATTAACTTATAAATCAGGCACGCTAAGCTTGAAAATGCTTTAGATTTTAGGCTATAGTTAAAACTCTTATCAAAGAGTATCCTGGAGGAAATCCAATATGAGTGAACTGGTAGAGATTCGCTGGCATGGTCGCGGGGGCCAGGGAACAGTCACGGCTGCAAAGGTCTTAGCTGATGCGTGCTTGAGCGGTGGGAGATATGTCCAGGCATTCCCTGAGTATGGG
>JACROP010000134.1 GCA_016214385.1 Nitrospirota bacterium | reverse complement strand
TTCCCAGTTTGCATCTGAGATGCGAAGGCTGGAATAAATCTGCCCCGTCTTTTCAGAAAACGGTTCTAAGGAAGGCGAAACCATATAGATTACATCTACAACTCCCTTAAGGATTTTTAACCAGATGGAAACAGAGCCTTCTCCTACTGCTTTAATACCGCCTATTAGCAATAACTTGATGGAATAAAAGGTGCCTTCATGGAAAATAAAAATAAATAACACCGCCAGAACCGGATGGAAAATAACGGTCAAAAAGGTGATATAAGAAAGCAAAATAACGGCCTGCAGGAAATCGTTAAAGGCGATGTAAAGCATCCCCCACTGAAACGGGATATTCCAGACAACGAAGAGGATTGAACATATTAGGAGTATCCCTGCATAGAGAGCAAATGAGACAGCAGAGGCTGAAAGGAAACTCGAAAGTAGCCATACCTCTGGGAGACATGGTTTTGTGAATACCATCTTTGTAGAGCGGTTTCTGATATGATGTGATATTAATAATAGGCCAAGACCTGCAGTGACAATTGTTGCAAAACTGCTAAGCTGAGAAAATACCATTCTGATAATCTCAAGATGCCCGGACTTTGTGAGGAAAAACATGCCAGGGATGGTTGAAAGCCCTAATACGAGGATTATAAAGATTGATGCCACTAAAAGGAGTCTGTTTCTTCTGTAAAACTTAAAGTTTATCCCAATGTTAGTTATAAGCTGGGAATACATATTAAGCTTTCCCTTTCAGGATATTAAAGAAGGCATCTTCAAGCGTAACCTTCTTAAGCGAGCATTCATAGAGTCTGAGGTCTGATGTTTCTACAAAATGGATAAACTCCCCAAGCTTGTCAGTTGGGATTTCCCCCCTGACAGTCGTGGAGGTTTTGACTTTCACATTTATGTATTCAGGGATATTATCGGCCACATCAAATTCCACCTGATAGGTTTCGAGGTTCAGGTTCCTGAGGCGATTTAATTCATCCTGTGCTATTACCCTTCCTTTGTTCATTATGGCAACACGGTTGCAAATCATTTCTATCTCAGAGAGGATATGGGAGTTTAAAATTATCGTAGCACCGTTTTTATTCATATCAATGAGAATGTCCCTGAACTCTTTTACCATAATTGGGTCAAGCCCCCTTGTCGGCTCATCAAGAAAAACTATCCTCGGTTTGTTAATCAAACACTGCGCAATCCCTACCTTCTGCTTCATGCCTTTTGAGCACTTGCTGAGTTTTAAATCCCTGAATTCAGTAAGGCCCACCCCCTCGATTGCCTCGCCTACCTTCTGCCTGCTGATTCCGTTATCGTAGAGAGCTGCATAATATCCAACAGCCTCCTCTACTGTCAGGTATAAGTGGTAATGTGGCTCCTCTGGCAGATATGCCACCTCTTTAAACATATCTGAACCAGGAAATGGTTTCTTGCCAGATACAGAGATGCCCCCTGAATCAGGTTGTATCAATCCGAGGAAACAATACATTGCTGTTGATTTTCCAGCGCCATTTGGCCCGAGCAGCGCAAAAACATCCCCTTCATTCACAGTAAGGCTGAAATTATCAAGGGCCTTTAGCCTTTTCTTAAAAAACCCTTTTTTAAATGAGACAGAGACATTTTCAGCTTTTATCATGGCTATCCTTGCCACCTTTTACGCAGAATTCTTTATTCAGTTCTTTAATTATTTCTTCATCTGTCTTGCCGGACAGGTCTTCTGTCTTTAACTTTTTCTTTATGTTTTTTGCGGTCTTACAGGTGCAGTCAGCAACCATATCCGAGCAGCCGCACGGGCAATACATCTTCTCAGATATTTCTTTTGCCCTTCCTGTGAGCTTATATTCGTCTTTTTCTGACTCATCTGCGGATTTTAAATCTTTTTGCTCTTTTAGATTTTTAAGATATGCCTCCTTCTCAATACCGTTCCCTGCCTTTATAGTTTCCATGCTGGTTTTATATTCACTGTCAAATGCAATATCTGCATTCATAATCGGGCCAACCTCATATATCCGAACAGTCCCGTCAGCACCTATGAAAACAGTTGTGGGATAACCTGTCACAGAATATTTCTTTTGAATTTTTTTGTGCTTATCGATCCCAACAGGAAATTCTATCTTATATTCCTTTATAAAGCTTTTTACTTTTTCTTCGCCCTCATCAGCATCGATTCCTATAAGCACAAATGGCTCTCCTTTATGTTTTTCATAAAATCTATTAAGCTCTGGCATCTCAGCTTTACACGGGCCGCACCATGTCGCAAAGAAATTCAGGATAATTATCTTTTTGCCGATATTCTCAGAGAGGCTGAATTTCTCACCATTAAGCAGGTCTATTTCAAAGTCAGGAGCATATCTGCCCTGCCATTGAAGCGGTTTCTGGAAAAAATCGAACATTCTGCCAGCTTCTTCGCCGGCAGGCTGTCTCTTTGAAAAGAAGTGGAAGGTAATGACAATTACAGCAAAAACAGATACGAGGATGATAATTTTTCTGTTGTCCAATAACCTATCCTCTATCTACTGGCATTCTAATGGGTAAAGGCTGTTTATAGATTTTGATTATAGTCAAACCCTTATAGCAAAGGTCTTTGCAGCCTTATCGTGCCAGCCCTGCTTCCTCTCGTTTGTGCCTATCATAATGCCAAGCGCAATAAAGGCAACTATACTCAGATAGGGGATTATTCCTGGAAGAAAATAGCCTGTCAGCCATCTGAGAAATGCTTCGGTGCCTGTCGGGTTTCCGCCATCCTTATTTACAAGTCTTATGCCACAAATTTTCATGCCGAGGGAGCTTCCAGTCTTGCTCCATATGAGGATAAAATAAAGAACACTCAGAACCCAGCCTATAAGAAAACCTATAAGGCCGAATATAACTCCAAGCTTAGCAGCAGCCCTTTCTCCGTGTCCCATTCCGCCAACAGCACCGAGCGCAGCAAGCGGGATAGCTATAATCAATATGCCTATACCTATTATTATGTTATCGATTATAAGGGCAACGAACCTTATCCATGCGCCAGCATAGGAATAGCTTTCTCGAAGAGTCGAGTCTCCGACTTCAGGTTTTGTGCTGTAAGTGCCCGTGCTTTGCTGCGGAGGACTTTCGTATTGTGCAGGGCCTGCATGTTGAGGGGGGCTTTGTTGCGGGGCCTCTTTAGTCTGTTTTAGTCTTTCCTGCTTCCACTTCTCATATTCTTCCTTTGACTCCCATTTTGGCATAATCTCCTCCCCCTTAGGGTTCTATTGGCAAAATATAGCACAAAATAGGATTTTATTGAAGATGAAGGGCATGTTCAGGACATGTGTCCGAGGGGCTTTTGACTTTTGACTAATGTCCGACGGGAGCGGACTCAATCTCCAGGAAGGAATCTAACTCCCTCTGAAATACAGGGGCTAAGTCAGCCAGCGATACAAATCCTTCCAGTCTCCCGTTGGTCTGAATGGGTAAACGCCGAATCTTCTTCTCGGCCATCAACTTGGTGGCTTCAAAGAGATCCCAATCGGGCCTTCCGGTGATTAGATGGGTCTTCATAATCTCCTTCACCTGGGTCTCACGGGGATTTTTCCCCTTAGCTACGACTGAGACTGCAATGTCGCGGTCTGTAAGGATTCCCTTTAAGCTGCCGTCCTCTGTGATAAGGATACATCCGACGTTAAAGTCCTCCATCTTTTTAGCCGCTTCTGTTACGTAGGTGGTTGGGGCACAGATGACGAGATCCGGTACCTTTTTCATGATCTCTTTAACCAGCATAAGATTCACCTCCTCCCTCCGCTGGACTTATCTCCCCCGAACACATGCCCGAGTTTAGTCATCGCAAAGAAGAAAGGTTACACACTATTGAAATTGCAAATCCGTTCCGATTCAACTGCGATATATTATATTAACTATATAGCACAAATAGAGACTTTTTGCAATAAAAAAATGAGACCCAAATTTATAGATAGAACCTTGCCATTATTTCATCCACGAGCCTGTCACGGTTGTCCACCCTTACGGTAATGACCTCAACATCACTGCGTGCCTTTATTGCATCCGGGAAATCGAACCTTGACCGCATGATGGTGGCCAGTACAAAAGCAGGTGAATCTAAAGCCTTAACGACAAGTTCCCTGAAACGCCGTGACGTTAGTTCCATGTAACCAATCTCGTCTATTATAACTATGCCGCCCATTTTTATGGCATCCTCAAGGGCTGTCAGGGCAACAGTCTCAAACGACTCCATGTCTATGCCGTACTTTCCAAGCCTGTGGCGGCATTCAAGTCCAACCTCTGCAAGCCGTCCTACACGGCCATTCAGGGTGTGAATGGCAAAACCTATACGCATGCCATCACGGGATATTTCTGAGGTATAAAACCCACCGATCTTTTTACAACCAGCGCTGCGGAGCCTTTCGGCTATTCGCTGTATAATGGTAGATTTACCAACCCGTGGGCGGCCTGTAAGGAGGATGTTTTTCCTCAAATCACCCCCACCTCATAACCCTCCCAGGTCTTGTAGTCCTCTCCATATCTCTTTGGAAATCTCCCCGGGATAATGGTCCTGCAGAATGGGCATTGGTTGCCCTTAAGATTATAGGTCATAACAACAAAGCCTTCCCTTTCAATAAGGGGCTTATTACAGTTATGACAGCGTGTATTCTCCCCTTCATGGCCCGGGATGTTTCCAATGTAGACATATCGAAGACCCACATCAAGGCCTATCTTTCTTGCCCTTTCGAGGGTTTCAACAGGGGTTTGGTAAAGGTCTGTCAGTTTGTGATATGGGATAAAACGGGTAACATGCCATGGTGTATCCTGTCCAAGTTCCTCAATAATCCAGGAGGCAATACCCCGGAACTGCGAATCGTCATCGTTAAAGCCGGGGGTTACATTGGTTACACACTCTACATGCATCCCCCACCTCTCTTTTGCCCTTTTTGTGGCCTTCAGGATTGGCGAGAAATCCTTTATATGGGCTGTCTTGAAATAGGATCCCTCTGTAAATCCTTTTATATCAACCCTGAAGCAGTCAAGATACGGCCCTATGCCGTCCAATGCCTCCTCTGTTATGTAACCATTGGTGACATAGTGGGTAATAAGACCTGCCTCTTTGGAGGCCTTTGCACAGTCAATGGTGTATTCCAGCCATATGGTCGGTTCATTGTATGTCCAGGAAACCCCCAGACAATTGTGATGCCTTGCAATGCTTACAACCTCTTCCGGGGTCATGTAGGTGGCCCATTCAGGTGGCCGTGCATGTGATAGGCTCCAGTTCTGGCAACCCGGACACCGAAAGTTGCAGCCATAGGTCCCCATGGAGATCCATTTGCTGCCTGGATAGAAGTGAAAAAGGGGCTTCTTTTCTATAGGCGATACAGCCATTGATGCCACAAGGCCGTATATCAAAGTGTAAAGTTTACCTTCCTTATTAACCCTGGTTGTACACCAGCCGGTTTTGCCTTGTAAGATGGTGCAATACCGCGGGCAGGTCCTGCATCTCACCTTCCCATTATTAAGCCTATCGTAAAGTAGGGCCTCTCTCATAGGATCAGGACAATAATAGTCTGAATAGGGTATGCCTTTTGACTCACCTGTATTATCTGACAGCCTGGGTCTCTCTCTGATGACCTGAATTGTCTATTTTCGAGCCGAATCTTAATTTCTTAGGGTCAATCTTTTTATCGAAACAAGGTTAAGATTATTTATGTAATTTTCATAACTGTCATTAAACTCTATCTGGCTTCCATTGCCGTAGTCTTTTAATTGCCAATACGGCGGAGAGGTAACGACGAGATGAACGGACTCATCCTTTAGCTCTTTCATCCTCCGACTATCGCCGAGGATTATGGTGGGGTTAGATTTTGTTGTCATCATAGATGTTTAGCTTGCAACTGTTTTGTAATGAAATCATGCACTCTACTCCCGCAATCTTTGCATAGAACAGTTATCCATGGTTCGACCTCAGAAGCATAAAAGCCATATTCTCCTTCTTTACTAAAAGGGTTTTGCTCTATACTGCCGATTGCAGTAGCATAAGCCTTATCGCTTTCCGCAATCTGTTTAAAACATCCTGTGCAGTGCATAAATCATCTCCTAAAGAAGTTTATTTGCAAGCTGCTCAAAGCTTGTGATTTCTTTCCAGCCGTGATTTTATTAGTTCTTCCTCAGTTGGAATGTATTTTTCGAAATGATAAGGAATTCCATCAATCAATATCTTATGCCCATATATATATTCATCTGTTTTCAACAAAAATCTAAAGACTCGTATTCGCCGTCAGTTAATCCAT
>JACROP010000133.1 GCA_016214385.1 Nitrospirota bacterium | reverse complement strand
GGTTTCCCCTTTGTCCCTGTAGAAATAAGAATTGCCAGAAGTTCTGCATCAGTCAGCGATTCAGCGCCGAGTTCTCTTAACTTACCGCCCGGATGTGTCCATGCCTTCATAAGGCTAACCTCCCCATATTCTCCCCTTTATAAATGGAGCACTTCTTCCTGGAAGTGCTACCATAAAAAGTTAAAGATGCCTTATCTCCCTCATAAGGGCATCGAGAAGCTCACCTTCTCTGAGTTTTTTAACTACCTTCCCATGTTTGAAAAGAATGCCCATGCCCTTCCCGCCAGCAATCCCGATGTCAGCCTCCCTCGCCTCTCCCGGGCCATTGACAACACACCCCATTACGGCAATCTTTAGAGGATTTCTGATGTCACTTAGCTTTGCCTCCACCTTTTCAACAAGGCCTTTTATATCTATCCTGCAGCGTCCACAGGTAGGGCATGATATTATTTCAGGCCCCTTCTGCCTCAGGCCGAGGGATTTTAAAATCTCATAGGCTACTTTTACCTCTTCCACAGGGCTTGCTGTCAGAGAAACTCTTACTGTATCTCCAATGCCTTCTGAAAGGAGTATGCCAAGACCAACCGAGCTTTTTATAGTCCCAGAGAAGGCAAGGCCAGCTTCAGAAATCCCGATGTGAAGCGGGTAGTCAAACTTTCGGGAGAAAAGCCTGTATGCTTCAACAGTCTTCATAACATCTGAGGCCTTGAGGGAAACCTTGATGGCTGTAAAGCCAAGGTCTTCAAGCAGCCTTATATGCCCCTCGGCGCTTTCAACCAATGCATCTGCAGTAGGATGTCCGTATTTTTTTAAAAGCCTTTTCTCCAATGACCCGGCATTCACCCCTATCCTTATGGGAATGCCTTTATCTTTACATGCATTTACAACCTTTTTAACTTTATCGAAGTCTCCGATGTTACCTGGATTTATCCTGAGGCCATCAGCGCCGTGTTTTATTGCCTTAAGGGCAAGGCGGTAGTCAAAGTGAATATCAGCAATAAGGGGGATTGATATTGCCTTCTTGATTTTACTGATAGCCGCTGCAGCGTCCATATCAGGGACTGCAACCCTTATTGCCTCACAGCCTGCTGCCTCAAGCTCTTTTATCTGCGCCACTGTTAATGCAATATCCGCTGTGTCGGTCTTTGTCATGGACTGGACAACAATCGGCGCATCCCCACCAATCTTAAGCCTGCCGAGGGTTATCTGTCTGGTCTGTTTTCTCATCATACTCTATCCGGGCATAATTAATTCCTGCTTTTTTCCCTGCCAGGGTTCAACTGATAAGTCCTTACTGCATTGGCATGTTCGCTCAGCTCTGTAGAAAAAAAGTGGCTCCCATCATTTTGAGAGACAAAATAAAGATAATCAACGTCAGCAGGATAAAGGGCTGCCCTTATTGATTTTATACCTGGCGAGGCAATTGGGCCTGGCGGCAAACCCCTTATCTTATAGGTATTATAAGGGGTATATCTCTTGAGGTCTTTCTTTGTTATTTTCTCTCCCATTTTTTTTACACCGTAAATCGCAGTAGGGTCTGCCTGAAGAGGCATATTCTTCCTTAAACGGTTATGGTAAACAGCAGATATAAGGGAGCGTTCTTCGTCAAACTTCGCCTCTCTTTCTATAATAGATGCAAGGGTCAGGACCTCCCTTTCACTAAAGCCGAGGGCTTTTGCCCTTTCCATAAGGTCCTGGTTCAGGTTTTTTCTTAACCTCGCTACCATCATCTTAAGAATTTCCTCAGGTCTCATCCCTTTTGGAAGATTATAGGTATCAGGATATAAATAACCCTCAAGGCTGGGGGCATCAACATCAAGGTTATAGAGAAGATCTTCAGCCTTTACAATCTGATAGAGATCATCTTCTGCAAAGCCCTTCTCTGCAAGCCTTAATATTATTTCCTCAAGTGTAGCCCCTTCTGGGATGGTGATGGAATATTCAATAATTTTTCCATTTCTTAAAATATTAAAAATTTCAAGGGGTGACATATCAGGGTTGAGGTTATAATAACCTGCCTTTATCTTCTTTTCAGTGCCTGTAAGTTTTCCAAATATTACGAGCATAAACTTGTTCCTGATAAGGCCCTCTTTTTCCAGTACATTCAGTGCCTGCAGATAGGTCGACCCATTGGGAATTTTAACTTCCTTCCAGTGCCCTATGGAAGAGGCTGACCTTAAAAGGCCTGTATAAACGATAAGGCAGAAAACAAGCAAAAAGCTAATGACAGCAAACCTCAGCCTATGAGCGAACATCATATATACGACCTTGCGAAGTCGCCCCATTATGACCCCCCCTGCCTCGCTTCGCGAAGCGCGGCAGGCCTGCTGTCCAAATAGCTTTGCAGAATAATAATTGCAGCAACTTTATCCCTGAGGCCTTTCCTCTTCTTTCTGCTCAAATCTGCTTCAAGGAGGACCCTCTCGGCAGCTACTGTACTCAGCCTTTCATCCCATTGAAAAATTGGCAAATCTATCGCCCCCTTAAGCTCTTCTATAAATTTTAACACCTTTTCTCCCTGGACACCTATAGACCCGTTAAGCATCTTCGGGATACCGACAACAATGGATGTAACCTCATATTCTTCAATAATTTCTATTAATTTCCCTATACACCTGCTGTCTCTCTCGACAGTGGTAAGCCCATGAGCTGTAAGGCCGATTGCGTCACTCACAGCTAACCCTATATATTTATCGCCTACATCAAGGCCCATTACCCTCATTTAGTTAGCATGCCAGAAATAAAAGCCAAAAGTAAACCTTTAGAGACAATGTCTTCCAATGAATCCTGAATAAGTTCGGATACATATGAGACAAAATAAAGTGCAACTATTCAGCAAATGTTTGAAATAATGCGTCATTCCTGCGGAAGCAGGAATCCAGAAAAAGATATTGAAAAATTGGTTAAAAGGACTGGATTCCCGCCTTCG
>JACROP010000132.1 GCA_016214385.1 Nitrospirota bacterium | reverse complement strand
ATCAATAGGTTATGAGACCCTGAAATGAATTCAGGGTGACAAAAACGACATTCTGCAACAGCCTGTTTCGCAGGAATGACATTCTGGCGGACAAATAAACACTTTTTCAACAGGCTGCTAATTACCTGACCTGTTTTTCAATCCATCTCCATCACGAAGCATTTTTTCAACTGATGGTATAAGTTTTATTGTAATAATCACCTTGCCATCTTTAATTCTGTAATCAACATCGAGGACATCAGAAACACCAAAAGTCAAAGGCATATACAATGGTCTCAATTCATACCCAATGGTATTGCCTTTTTCATCAATAATCCTGCTTAACTGGGAGCGATGAAATGAGGGATGCCAGCTAACAAACCTCTCTGCCTCATCAAGTGCTTCCCTATCAGAGATGCCTCTTTTTATCTTGTAGTCATATTCAGGCGCATATGGCTCGAAGTCATACCGGTCTCCTTCCTTATCAAGAATGACAATGGTCTCTATGTCATCAGAGTGTCTGCCCCCGTAAAGTATAAGAGTGAAGACCCCTGTAATATCAGTATCTTTCATCGCTTCTGTCTTCAGATGTTTCTGAATAGCAAAAGAATCGTTGGTTGTAAAGAGTAAAATGACCATAAGTGCAAATATACACATATTAATACTATTTTTCATCTGGCCTCCTTAAGTCGTTGAATGGTTTGTCTCAAAATAGATTATATAATACCCAAATCCCGATTTAGAAGATGTCTCTTTCTTATAATTCCCCTCACCCTCACCCTCACCCCTCTCCCGTCAAGGGAGAGGGGACTTTAAGGAATTTCTATCTCTGTTTTAGGGTAATAACAAGATTATGGTGAAATTATAAACTGGCCTTAAAGATTTAAAATTTCTATTGAATTTTTTTTAAAATCCCGTATAATTTTCACAACACTGGAGATAGAAGCAATCTCTGTTTTTTAAAATCTCGGAATAGTTAGTGGTAGCTAATAAGCTTTGTCTAAGCTAAATTTTAATAAGGAAGGAGGTGATTGGAATGTATATGCCCCTTAAAAAACCAATCGCATTGTACCTCGTAATAGCTTTATTTATTATTTCAGTGCTTCCAAGAGTTGGAGATACAGCCTTTGTGCCCTCTGAGGTCGTGGCCTTTGACAGGGCCGCTGACATTGAGAAGATTCAAAAGACCTTAGAAATCAAGGTTGTAAAGGAAAGGCTCCAGGCCCTCGGGTTGAATCAGGAAGAGCTTACAGCAAGGCTTGACCAGCTCAGTGACCAGCAAATACATCAACTGGCTACGAAAATCGATGATTTAAGGATAGGGCAGGATGATGCCTTAGGGATAATCATAGCCCTTCTTGTGATAATTCTCCTTGTGGTACTGATATTACACCTCACAGGGCATAAGGTGTTGGTGACAAAGTAAAAATTCTCAGGCTGAAGTACAGAAGTTCGGAAGTGCGGAAGTTTTTTCTTCTGCGCTTCTGCACTTCTGTACTTTTGTATCCGCCTCAGGCAGAGACTCAATAATGAAAACTTTCGCAATTTTATTACTCATAGCGATACTCAGTTCCTGTGCTACAATCCAGGACAGGACACCAGAAACTACTTCAGAAGTACTGATAAAAAATGTCCCATTTTACCCGCAAGAAGATTATCAGTGCGGGCCTTCGTCTCTCGCAAGCGTGCTGAACTTCTGGGGGATTGCGGTAACTCCAGAGAGAATAACGCGGGATGTAGCCTTAGAAAAAGCACGGGGAACACTTACCATCGACCTTATCATTTATGCCCTCGGCAGGGGTTTTGATGCAAAAGACTACAGGGGGAACATAGATGATTTAAAAGGTACACTTTCAAAGGGTTATCCCTTAATAGTCCTCGTTGACTATGGCGTTGCTTTTTATCAGGCAAATCACTTCATGGTAGTAATTGGTTATAATCCCCAGGGTGTAATAGCGCACTCAGGCAGGCAGCAGGCAAAACTCATTCCTTATGACGACTTTTTAAAGGCATGGAAAAAGGGAAATTACTGGAGCCTGCTGATAAAGCCGAGGAAGAGTTAAAAGTTATGAGTTATAAGTTACGGGTTACACTGCTCTGCTTACTGATTACTGTTTACTCTTTACTATCAGCCTGCGCTTTGCCGAGGCTCGTAATCTTAAAAGACCCCCTTACCCCTGAGGAACATATTAATTTAGGTGTGGCTTACGAAAAAAAAGGGGAATATGATGAGGCAATAGATGAATACAAAAAGGCTGCAAAGAAAAATCCAATTGCCCTCCTGTATATTGGAAATGTTTATTCCCAGAAAAGAGAAATGGAAAAGGCAGAGGAATACTATAAAAAAGCCATCGACAGAGACCCTCTGATGGCAGATGCTTACAATAACTTAGCATGGCTTTATGCTGCGCAGGGGAAAAAACTCGATGAGGCAGAGGGCCTTGCCATGAAAGCCATTGAGCTAAGGCCTGACAGAAGCGATCTTTATAAGGACACCATTGAAGAGATACGGCGAAGGCAATTGCAAGATAGAAGGTAGTATGGTAAATTATAGTCAGCAGGAGACAAGCAATGACAAATGCTGAAAAGCTTAAAAAAGAAATTGAATTGTTGAACCCTGAACTTCTTAACGAGATTAATGATTTCGTTGCATTTTTGGTTTCCAAGCAGAAAAAGGAAAGTATTAAAGAAAAAAAAACCATCATCGAATCTCTGTGCGGCTCGTGGGCTGATGACAAAAGCATAGATGTTATCTTCAGGGAAATTGACCTTCAGAGGCACTCATACAAGGGCAGAGAAGTAAAATTTTGATGTTCCTGCTTGACACCAATATAATTATCGCTTACTTTAAAGGTAACCAGACGGTCAAAAACAAAATCCTTTCACATATCGAAGAAATTGCTGTCAGTACTATCGTAATTGCTGAACTCAACTATGGAGCCAAGGCATCCCAGAACCCCCAGCGAAACCTGGAAAAACTATCCAGGTTTACAGAGGTAATCCGTATAATCCCTTTTGACCTTTCCTGTGCTACAAAGTTTGGAGACATTAAGAGCAAACTTAGAGTAATGGGAAAACCTACAGGAGAGGTTGATGCGTTGATTGCTGCAACTGCCATAACACATAGCGCCATCCTTGTGACAAATAATCTAAAGCATTTTGAAAACATAGAAGGGCTGGAATTGAATAATTGGATAGGTTGATTTGTTTAGAGTGATTGGAACGACGAAAACAAGCCCAGCCGTATTTAGGGGCAAATAAAAAAAGGGGAGCGATTCTAAAATAGAACCGTCCCCTTTTTTACCCTTTCTCTTTATCTAAATCTTCTTATGGACCGCTAATGCTAATTGGGTCGTTTGCCGTGGCTCCACAAGTTAATGTCCATGTGCCTGAGGCTGGGGCAGCACCGCCGACGCTGGGTTGTAACCCAGTCCACAGACCAGTTCCGCAAGCACCTGCAGTTGCCACGAGAGTCGAAGGTATAGCGGTTGCAACCAGCGCTTGTATATTTGCGGCTGTTGCAGGGGCTTCAATCGCGGTACTCCCGATTACGTCGGGCGTTGACCCGGGCCGCAGAAGCTGTTCTCCAAAACGCATGGCAATGGCGCTCCGCAATGCTCCTACGTAAGCGATGTTATTTGCAGCCTGAGCATCAGCCTGTAGGTCTATATACCTGGGTATTGCCACAGCAGCTAAGATACCGATAATCACGATTATCATTACCAGCTCTATAAGGGTAAATCCTTT
>JACROP010000131.1 GCA_016214385.1 Nitrospirota bacterium | reverse complement strand
GATGGCAGCCCCTCGGTCTCTCCAACTGAACTAACACGATAATGATATTTAACTGAAGGAACTACATCCCTGTCTGTAAATGCGGGGGTTACGCTTTCCCCGATTAGCTTAAAGTCACCGCCCTCGGAGCGATAAATTCTGTACGCCTTTATCAAATGCCCTCCGGCCCCGAGGCTTCGGGGGGGATTCCATACAAGGACAACACCGGACTGCATATAGACCGCAGTAAGACCGGAAGGGGCTTCAGGTTGACGAATTTGATCTGTTTTCAGAGGCTCTACTGGTCCCGCCGAGGCGGGGCTGTCAGAAGCAGCACCTGGGCTGTAAGGAGCAGGCATCTTCAGGGCTCCCCTTTTACCACAGGCAGGAAAAAAAGTAAACAGTAAACAGCAAACAGTAAACAGGGAAAAGAAAAAAACCTGTCTACCGACTATTGCATGCTGGCTACTTATTTTCTTGCTTCTCATTTCTCAACTTCACGCTTCTTGAGTTCTTTGATACGATTAAGGATCATTTTCCTTGATGTCCCGCCGTAAGATGACCGGTTGCTTATAGAAGCATTTACAGACAGATAACTGTAGACATCGTCTTTTATTAAACTGGAAAACTTCTTGAACTCACTCATACTCAGGCCTGTTAATCCCTTGCCTTTATCAAGGCAGTATCTGACTATTTTCCCTGTTATTTCATGGGCCTTCCTGAAAGGAAGCCCTCTTTTAACAAGATACTCAGCCAGGTCAGTGGCAGTTGAAAAACCTCCTTCTGCTGCCTTTCTCATTGCATCCTTATTGAATTTTATTTCTGGCAGCATTTCATTTAATATTCCGAGGCATGATTTCACAGTGTCGACTGTGTCAAATACTGGCTCTTTATCTTCCTGGAGGTCTCGATTGTAAGTAAGGGGAATTAATTCTTCAGAGAGCCTCGAAAGGTGGGTCATGAGGATGCTCGATGCAGAAAGAAATTCCACTACAAAATCCCTGTCTGAAACAGCATCCATGCTGTTGTTTGATACCTCCGGAAAATTTAAAAGCTCAGCAACATATTCCCTGTCTATCGGAAGGGTAGTGCCTGCAAGAGCCCCTGAACCGAGCGGAAGGACATTAACCCTCTTGAGGCACTCTTTAAATCTATTTTTGTCTCTCTCAAGCATTTCCCAGTAGCATAGTAAATGATGGGAAAGCAATACTGGCTGAGCCTTCTGAAGGTGGGTATAGCCTGGCATCACAATATCTATATATTTTTCAGCCATCTCCACAATGATTGACTGAAATCTCTTTATGATTTTTTGAATTTCCCCTATCTCGTCCCTTAAAAAAAGCCTGAGATCAAGAGCCACCTGGTCATTGCGGCTCCTTGCAGCATGAAGTTTTTCTCCAGCAGAACCTATCTTTTTTATCAGCGCAGATTCGATATTCATATGTATGTCTTCCAGACCCTCTTTGAACCTGAATCTCCCGGCCTCGATTTCTACCGAGCATCTTTGCATGGGCGATGCTACCTTCAATATCATACTTCCATAACCGCTTATCAAAGGAGATAGAGGCTGTGAAGGACTCGACTGCTTTTTTTGTCCTTTCTCTAAACCTTCCAGACCATGGCTTTTTGAAGCTTCCCAGGGAATCTTTTTTCATATTCGCTCGCAGTGTATTTTCATGCTGCCTAAGTATAAAACTAAAAGGCAGGGCTCTCAAGTAAGTATTAGACATTCAAGTTGACAAAACCCTATTTTTGGATTAATTTAACTTATGGTTTTGGTAAGTGCATGCCTTTCAGGCCTTAATCCAAGATTTGATGGAACAAACAGCAATAAAAAAGATATTAAAGCCCTCGTAGCCTGTGGGAATGCTCTGCCTTTATGTCCTGAACAGCTTGGAGGGCTTACCACCCTAAGACTGCCTATAGAGCTTGAAGGTGCAGATGGCAGGCATAAGGGTGCGCGGTGATACCTTTTAAGGATGACAACCCAACTACCCATTTCCCTTTTATTACAATAAGTTTTATTCTCCTGAATACCATAATTTTTCTCTTCCAATTTACTTATCCTGGTGACTCCACAACACTCGCATTTTCATACGGTGCAATTCCTGCGGCTATTTTGACTATGGAAAGCGTTCAGCCCATACATCCAGCGATTACAGTATTTACTTCTATGTTTATGCATGGAGGTCTCTTTCACATTGCTGGTAACATGTTATATTTATGGATTTTCGGCAACAACATCGAGGATAAATTAGGTCGCATGAGATTCATAATCTTTTACCTCCTCTGCGGCATCATAGCAGCTTATAGCCACGCAATTATCGAGCCATCGTCGAACGTCCCAATGATAGGCGCAAGCGGCGCAGTATCTGGAATCTTAGGGGCTTATGTCCTTCTATTCCCAAAGGCAAGGGTACATACACTGATCTTCCTCGGTTTCTTTATACAGGTCGTGAGAATACCTGCTTTGATTGTTATTGGTTTTTGGGCTATAATTCAATTTGTAAATGGCATTATAAGTACAGCTACCATCCCTCAGGGTGGAGTTGCATGGTTTGCTCATATAGGAGGGTTTCTCATAGGCATTTTAACTATAAAACTTTTCCTGAAAACACGAAGGAGGTATTATTAATAAAAAATGATTATCCAGTGTCCGAAATGCAAAGTCAGACTTAAAGTTCCTGATGAAAAAATCAAAGATGAGGGGACAAGATTTAGATGTCTGAAATGCAGTACTGTGCTGCTTGTCAAAAAACCAAAACCGGCAGAAATAAAACCTTTAGACCCCAAAAAGGTCCTGGTGGCTCACGATAACCCTGAGATAATAACGCGGATAGAGGATGTTCTTACAGAAGCAGATTATGCGGTAATTACCTCTAATGATGGCGTGGATGCAATGGTCAAGATATCAAAAGAGCGCCCTTTATTTGCCTTTCTTGACGTTGCCCTGCCAAAAATTTATGGATTTGAGGTCTGCAAAAGGCTCAAGAACAGCGAATACACCAGAGGCATGAGAATAATCCTTATTGCATCAATTTATGATAAAACACGCTACAGAAGGGAGCCTGCCTCCCTGTATGGGGCAGATGACTATATCGAAGACCACATGATAGAGGAACTTTTGCTGCAAAAAATGGGCATAACCCCCGTTCAGCCAGAAGAAAAAGTAGAAGAAAAGAGGGAGGAAAAATTTAAGGTTGAAGAAAAACGGGTTGAAGAAAAATTAGAAGCACCAGAAACAGCCGCGGATGAGCTGGTTGAGAGGGCAAAGAGGTTAGCAAGGACTATTGTATCTGATATCACCCTCTACAATCAGCGGAAAGTAACTGAGGGAGTAAACAATGATACATTCTTTGAACTCCTTGCTGATGAAATAAAAGAAGGTCAAAAGCTCTATGAGAACAGAATATCTCCGGAAATAAGGGCTATTAAGGACTTTTACAGGGAAGCCATTGAGAACTTTATTAAAAATAAAAAGAGAGCCCTCGGCCTTTTATGAAGTGCGCAATAGAGGTACAAACAAAATAACCTTTGTACCTCTGCCCACCTCACTTTCTATCTTCATTTCCCAATTGTGGGCTCTAACAAGGTGTTTTACAATAGCAAGTCCAAGACCTGTACCGCCAAACATCCTTGACCGTGCTCTGTCAACCCTGTAAAATCTCTCCCCGAGCCTTGGAATATCTTTGGCTTGAATGCCTATACCAGTATCCTCTATCAGGATTTTAATCTGATTATCGTCCACAACGCCACGGGCCGTCACTGTTCCGTACTCTGTAAATTTAATTGCATTGTCTACCAGATTTAAAAAGATCTGAATAAGACGATTTCTGTCAGCCCTGACATGTGGAAAATCATCAGGTATTTCATTTATTAGGGCTATATCTTGGGAAGATGCCTTAGCCTTGAGCGTAAGGAAAATTGAATCAATAAGTTTTTTTACATCAACTGCCTCGGTCCTCAGATAAACTTCACCTTTATCCAGACTGGAAAGTGTCAAAAGGTCTTCAACAAGGTTGTTCAACCTTTCGCTGTGATTCTTTATAATCTCTAAATGCTTACGAACATGTTCTTTATCCTCTAAGGCGCCATCAAGCAGGGTCTCTGCAAAACCTTTTATTGCAGTTATTGGAGTTTTTATCTCGTGAGATACATTGGCCACAAAATCCTTTCTTACAGTCTCGAGGTGTTTGAGTTTTGTTATGTCATGAAAGACAAGTAGAAAACCAGCCTCTGCCTCTCCTGGATACAACGGCGTTGCTGTGACATATAAGTAACGATTTGAGGGATAAAATATTTCTATTTCTCGTGAGGCAGACTTCCCGGTTTTCCTGACCTCCATCTCCAGGTCATGAATAGCGGGGTCCCTGATGACCTCAAAAAATGGACGGCCTACTATATTTTCGGAAATATTTAGAATCCTGTTAACAGCGGCGTTTGAAAGGGTAATATTTCCAAGCATATCAATCATAAGGAGCCCATCATACATGCTGCTGAGAATGACCTCGAGTGTTCTTTTTTCAGAAGTCAGGTTTTCTATTTTTACCCTTAACTCCTCTGCCATAGCATTTAAATTCCTTCCGAGGTCGCCTATTTCATCGTCCCCTGTTATTAAGAGCTTCTTCTGAAAATTTCCCTTTGAAATTTCCCTTGAAAGCTCAGCAACCTCATTTATTCTCTTAGTTATTGCCCTTGAAACGGAAAAACCTATAAGAATAGACAGGCAGAGTGATATGAGAAACGCTAAGATGAAGTAATTTTTAAGGGGCTCGGAAAGATAGAATCCAAGAACTAAAAAAATCAGAGATATTAAAAGGGCATGGGGAATTATAGTTTTTTTTGATAATTTCAATAGTTAATCTCCGGAGAAATAATACCCCACTCCCCTCATGGTCTTGATGTACTTTGCGTTCTTCGGGTCATCCTCGAGCTGGCTCCGCAGACGCCTTATGTGCACATCAACTATCCGTGGTTCAACAAAAGACTCGCCCTTCCAGACAGAATCAAGCAGGTGGTCACGGCTGAAGACCTTGCCTCTATGTTCTATAAGAAACCTGAGAAGCCTGAACTCTGTAGCGCTAAGCTTAATAGGCCTGCCCCTGAGACTCACAGCATAAGTATCAAAATTTACAGCGAGCTCCCCAATCTTTACCTCTTTATTGGCGCCACGCTCCTGCTCGCTTCTCCTTAACACAGCCTTTATCCTCGCTATAAGCTCCCTGGGGCTAAAGGGCTTTGTTACATAATCATCTGCGCCCATCTCAAGGCCAAGAATTTTATCGACCTCGTCTGTCTTTGCTGTGAGCATGATTACAGGGATTTTAGCGGTCTTTTCGTCTTTTCTTAAGATTCTGCAAAGCTCAAGCCCCGGGATACCAGGAAGCATTAAATCAAGGATAATGAGATCATAATTTTCTGCCCTTATTTTCTTAAGGGCCTTATCGCCACTTTCAGCATATTCAACAGAATAACCTTCCTTTGTAAGGTTATATTTTACAAGTTCTACCAGATCAGGCTCATCATCTACAACAAGTATTCTCATGCTGGCCCTGTATGCCTTATTATCTTTCCCTCTACCATATAAATAACCATTTCAGCGATGTTGGTAGCGTGATCTCCGATTCGCTCAAGATATTTTGACACATAGGTAATCCTCGTAGCCCTTGATACGGTATGTGGGTCCTGTATCATAAAAAAAAGCAGTTCATTGAATACCTGGACATTAAGCATATCTACTTGATCATCCCTCTTTATTACAGCCATGGCAAGTTTTGTATCCCCTTTTACCAGGGAATCGAGGGCATCCCTCAGCATCCCCCCTGATATTTCCGCCATCCTCGGTATATCTATGTAAGGCTTAAGTATCGGCTCTTCATTGAGCTCGATTGCCCTTTCTGAAATATCCTCTGCTAAATCCCCCATCCTCTCAAGGTCTGTAGTTATCTTCATTGCGGTCGTGATAAACCTCAAATCCCCTGCCCTCGGTTGTCTGATAGCTAAGAGCCTTATACATTCTTCGTCTATCTCGACATCAAGGGCATTAATCTTAGGGTCATTCCCAATAACTTTTCTTGCGAGTTCAGAATCCCTTTCAACGAGGGAAGCGACAGAATCCCTTATGGCAGTCTCAACCATCGCACCCATTCTCAATATCCTCTCTTTCAGTTCTCCAAGTTCTCTATCAAAGACGGTTGTCATATTGCCTCCAGCTTAAATTAGGTTGAGGTTCAGTATGCTTTATCCAAACCTCCCTGTAATATATTCCTCTGTAAGTTTCTTAGTTGGTGCTGTGAATATCTTATCTGTTTTGTCAAATTCAATAATCTCCCCTAAATACATAAAGGCAGTATAGTCCGATACCCTTGCTGCCTGTTGCATGTTATGAGTGACGATTATTATGGTTACTTCATTTTTTAATTCTATTATAAGTTCTTCGATTTTTGAAGTCGCTGTTGGATCAAGGGCTGAGGTTGGTTCATCAAAGAGGAGAATCCGAGGGTCTGTCGCGAGTGCCCTCGCTATACAAAGCCTCTGCTGTTGCCCACCAGAAAGCTCAAATGCTGGCTTATAAAGCCTATCCTTTATCTCATCCCAGAGGGCTGCACCACGCAGGGATTTCTCTACTTTCTCATCGAGTATGCTTCTCTTACTGACCCCTCTTACCCTGAGGCCATAGGCAACATTTTCGTATATTGACTTTGGGAAAGGATTTGGCTTCTGAAAGACCATACTTATCTGCATCCTTATCTCAATAGGGTCAATCTCAGGTGAGATGATATTAATATTGTCAGGATAAAGGATGATTTCTCCTTCATACCTGTTATTAGGGTAGAGATCATGCATGCGATTAAAGCATCTAAGAAATGTTGTCTTCCCACAACCTGAGGGACCTATAAGGGCTGTAACCTTTCTTTGCGCTATAGGCAGATTGGTGTCTTTAAGGGCATGGACAGAGCCATAATAGAAATTAAGTTGTTTGACTTCAGCTTTTAGATTATCCGTTACCATCTTATTTTCTTCCTGAATCTATATCTAATATAAATTGCGAGGCCGTTCATAATCAATGTCATTATCAGAAGTACGATACCTGCTGCTGCTGCATTTACATGAAACCCCTTTTGCGGCCTCGATACCCAGTTAAAAAGTTGAATGGGCATAACAGTAAAAGGGTCAATGAGCCACTTAAATGATATGAACGGAAACTCCGAGGATATGGGCGAAGATGGAAGAAAGGCTATAAAGGTCAATGCCCCGACAGTGATCAACGGGGCTGTCTCTCCGATAGCCCTCGAAAGCCCTATTATAATTCCTGTGAGGATTCCGCCTGTGGAATAGGGGATTATGTGATGCTGGACAGTCTGCCACTTTGTAGCGCCCAGGGCATATGATGCCTCCCTTATGGAATTGGGTATTGCCCTTATAGCCTCCCTCGTTGCCATTATGACAACCGGCAATATCAACAGGGCAAGGGCAAGTCCACCGGTAAGAATGCTCTCACCAAGCCTCAGGAAATATACAAATAATCCCAGTGCAAGGAGGCCATAGATGATTGAAGGGACGCCTGCAAGGTTTGCCACATTAATCTCTATAATATCTGTAAACCAGTTTTTCCTTGCATACTCCTCAAGGTATATCCCTGCAGCAACGCCGAGTGGTAAGGCTGTTAGCGCTGTAACGACCATTACAAGGGTCGTCCCAACCCATGCAGAGAGTATCCCTGCCTCTTCTGGAAACCTTGATGGGAACGATGTGAAGAATTTGTAACTCAACCTCGGAGAGCCATCAATGAATAAATCCAGAAAGAGCGCAAATAATAGTGCAAGGCCGACAAAGGAGGAAAGGAGTCCAGTGATTGCGAAGGTGTAGTCCCAGTATTTTGAGATCTTTATTCGTCTCTTAATGTCTTCCATATTTAGTATTTTTCTCTTAACTTTGCCCTTAAGAAGAATCCAAAGATATTAAAAAAAAGTGTCATAAAGAACAGGGCGATGCCTGCCGCAAATATTGTTTTATATTCCAATGTCCCATACGGAACATCACCGAGGCTTACCTGGACTATATATGAGGTAAAGGTCTGAACAGGCTCTAAGGGATTGAATGTGAAATTCGGCATCATTCCAGCAGCAATTGCAACCACCATGGTCTCACCTATTGCCCTCGATATTCCCATGATAAACGCTGCTGCTATCCCTGAAAATGCAGCAGGTATAATGACCTTGAAGGCTGTCTGTAGTCTTGTAGCGCCCATTGCATACGAGCCCTCCCTTATATGCATCGGGACAGCCTTCATGGCATCCTCACTCACAGAACTCACATAGGGTATAATCATTATCCCCATTATAATTCCAGGGCTTAAGGCATTGAAACCCGAAAGGTCTGGTAAAAATTTCTGAAGTATGGGGGTTAAGAAGAGTAATGCAAAATAACCATATACCACAGTCGGCACCGCTGCCAGGAGTTCGAGTATTGGCTTTATCACCTCTCTTACCCTGTGAGGTGCATATTCGCTTAAATATATCGCAGCAATCAGACCCAATGGCAATGCAACTGAAAGTGCAATTGAAGTTGTCAGGAGAGTCCCTGCAACAAGTGGAAGGACGCCGAACTTTGGTTCTGCAAAAAGGGGAGTCCACTGAGTGCCTGTCAGAAACTCTATAATCGGAATCTCTTTAAAGAAGCCGTAGGACTCATAAAATAAAATAACTACAATGCTCAGTGTAATAAATATGGAGGAGGCAGCACTTAAAAATAGAATGGCCTCTATAAGAAACTCTTTAAACCTGACCTTTTTCCTCATAAAAGTTTTTAACGGAAAATTATAAAATCCGTTTGTTACAACAATGTTACAGTTATGTTACAGTTATGTTAAGAAACACTACTGTCCAGGATAATGTGAAAATTCTCTGGATTTATACTCAGGTTAACCTCAATACCATCACGCCTTATAGAGACCGACTGTCTATATTCCGTCATATCAGAAATAACAGGCACTCTATATTTCTTTGAAAGTTCGAAAAAAAAGTTAGTGGGAAATTGCTTTTCATTTTTTGAAACTGCCACTACATCATACTTCATAATGCTGAGTGCTTTTATCATTGCCTCTGCCTTGAGCCTCCCCTGAGGAGTATCCTTATCGAGGAAATTCCCTGCATCTATAAGGATATAAGGAGAAAGCCTTTTTAGATGTTCGGCAAGATAGCCCGCTCGCCTTGCCACTCCGCCAAAATCAGTCTTTGGAGAGCAACCGCATGGCTCAAGTTCACCATTCACGCCACCTGTATAAATGATACTGAGCGTCTTTACCTCTCCATGAATGACAGATGGCAACAGCATAATTAAAGGCATCAGGATATATAAGACAGAGAGCTTCATCATTAACCAACCTCGCCTTATACAACAATATTCTAACAATCTAAAACACACAGAAGTTAAAACTGCCTTCAGAACCTATCAGATTTTTGATTCATAAATCAACCCTTCTACTCTAAATCCCTTTTCCTTTTGACAAAATCTTCCTGGTCAATTTCACCTTTTGCATATCTCTTCTTGAGAATATCAAGTGGTGTCTCTTCTTTAGGAGATGCACCTCTACCGGCAATTGCCTTCACAAGATAGACAATCCCTAAAATCACCAGTGCCCAGAAGGCTATCATCAGGATAAATCCAAACCATCCCCAGCCCATACCATATCCAT
Organism: Nitrospirota bacterium; assembly: GCA_016214385.1. Classification (NCBI taxonomy): domain Bacteria; kingdom Pseudomonadati; phylum Nitrospirota; species Nitrospirota bacterium. The sequence continues at coordinate 6,901 of JACROP010000131.1, read as the reverse complement.
ACATCCAATCTCCCCACATCCAATCACGCATCATACCTGCCTCCTATCTTCGGTAATTTTCACCTAAGTAATCTTGAAGAATTTAAAAACACAAGCACATCGGGCATTACATGGGCAACTGCTGCCATTGCAGGAGAGAGTATCCCTGTTGAGGCGAGGGTAATGCCGACTAAATTGAAAACTATACCCACCGCAAGATTTTGCTTTATAATGCTGAACGTCTTTCTTCCAATCATCACCGCCTCCGGAATCTGCTTCCACTCATCGCGCATTAATGCAACATCCGATGCCTCAATTGCTGCATCAGAGCCAACAGCTCCCATAGCTATGCCCACATGTGCCTGTGCAAGGGCAGGCGCATCATTTATGCCGTCACCTACCATCAAGACTCTTTTGCCTTTTGATGCAAGCTCTTTTATCTTACTTACCTTATCTTCAGGCAGTAGTTGCGCCACGACATTTTTAATGCCGAGGGATGAGGCAATGGCATTAGCTGTTCTCGGATTATCGCCTGTAAGCATAATCGGGTCATCAAAACCGAGCCCTTTCAAGGAGGCTATGGCCTCTATGCTCCCCTCCCTTACAATGTCAGCCACGCATATAACTCCGCAGACAGTGTTGTCATGGGATAAAAGGAGGGCTGTCTTGCCATTCTCTTCCCTGTCGTGAATATATCTTTCGATCTCGTCCGAAATGGCTATATCCGATATTCTCAACATCTCCCTGCTTCCGAGGACTATCTTTTTGCCGTTTACAGTAACTTCTATGCCCATTCCAGGAATGACCCTGCATTCATCCGGCTCAGGAACCGCAGCCTCCATTTCTGATGCCTTTTTGATTATCGCCTTTGCGAGGGGATGCTCTGAGTATCGTTCCACTGCTGCAGCACAAGATATTATCTCCTTGTCATCATGATCAGGGCTTCGAGGTAACGGCCTCCCTTTATAATAATGCCCTTTTTTGCTGCCCTGCCCATGCTCGCCACCACTGCAAGCGGCGTAGCTATGGCAACGGTGCAGGGACATGCCACAACAATAACCGCAATGGTGTTCGTTATCTTCCATGTAATTAAAAATGTGATGATTGCGATGACTAAGATTGCAGGCGTAAAGTATGAGGCGAATTTATCTGCTATCTTCTGGACAGGAGCCTTTGACGCCTCTGCCTCTTCAACGAGCCTTATAATCCTTGAATATGTGGTGTCTTCTCCTGTGTGAGTTACCTTTATGAATAAAACACCAAGTTGATTAATTGTTGCTGCGTATACAATGTCACCTTCCTTTTTTTCCACAGGGATTGATTCACCTGTAATCGGTGCCTGATTTATCGAACCCCTTCCCGAGATTATCACACCTTCAACAGGGATTTTTTCGCCGGGCTTAACAACAACAATATCGCCCCTTTTTATATCTTCCACAGGGACTTCCATCTCTGCATCTTCTCTTTTCACCCTTGCTGTCTTTGGAGCCATTTCAATTAATTCCTTTATGGCTTTCCTCGCTTTTTCCATGGTAAAAGAATCGAGGAACTCTGCTATGAGCATGAAAAAGGCTATTATGGCGGCTGAGCGGAATTCTCCTATTGCAGCGGCGGCAACGACTCCCAGCGCCATGAAGACATCGGCTGTGACAGTCCTGTTTTTTAAATCTATGAAGGCGTGCCTTATCAAAGGATAGCCGCCGACTATTACGGCAAATATCGAAAACAGGTCTATTGCCGTGATTGATTTTGTTATGCCTGTGAAACTAAGGGCGAGCAACAGAAAGACAAATCCTATCCTTAACAGGTCAAAGGTCCATTCTCCCCTAAAAAATATTTCTAAGAAGGATTTGCCGGAGACCTCACCGCTTCCCGTTAAAACCTTATACCCAAGGCCGCTTATAGTATCGACTATAGATTTTTCCTTTATTAAAGAGGGGTCGAACTGTATATCCGCCTTCTCCGCGCCTAAATATACGGTTATGCCGTGAATTCCTTCATGGCGCAGCAGAGCCTTCTCTATTTTTTCGGCGCACGCGGCGCAGTCGAGCCCTTTAACCGTAATGGTGAGTGTTTTTATGACGTCCTGTTTAGCCATCTTCCTCTACATGCCTCAGACATTCGTTAAATAAATTGGTGATATGTTCATCGTCAATGGAATAAAAGACCATCTTCCCCTCTTTCCTGTATTTCACGAGCCTCATATTCCTCAATATCCTCAACTGATGCGAAACAGCAGAGCGAGTTGTATTCAACAGGTTTGCCAAGTCGCATACGCAAAGCTCCTGAAGTGACAGCGCAAAGACTATTTTTGTCCTCGTGGCATCTCCAAGCACTTTAAAGGTCTCTGCAATCCTCTGCATTGTAGTCTCGGACTTCATCTTCTTTTTGACAGATGATACCTTCTTTTTGTCAATGCAGGTTATTTCACAGACTTCTTCTTTACTTCTTCTCACAGCTTCTCCAATCTCTTTACAATATATGAACAACTATTCAACTAAGTATATTAGATGAAAGATGCATGTGTCAAGAAAAGATCTCTTTCAGGGAAAGGTGGTTTCCTCGTTTTTGGGGGCAGTCCCTATTCGGAGCCTGCCCCGTACGAGGGGACTCAGCTTCGCTTTGTCTATAAATAAGGGCAGTCCCAGAGGCTATTTTCCACGCTTCACTGAAGGGTTACGTTGTGAATTCTTTTTTAAGAAGAAGTTTGGACAGGATCCCGGAGGATTTGGTTAAGGAAAAAGGTTGAATTTGGTTGGATGCCCTGTTGATTGCCGCAGGGTTCTTCATCGAATAAAAAAAGGGCGTGTGTTTACACGCCCTTCTGAATCATTAACAAAGGTTATTTCTTTTCCTCTCTCGCAAGCAGATCCTCTATCTTAACGCCTACTTCTGCCTCTCCACCAAACAGGGTTCCCGTCTTTCTTTTTGTGAATCTCTCCTCTGCGAGCTTATATGCCTTATCAGGGAGGGGGACATATTTGACCTCTTTTACAAGTCTTGACGCACTCTTTAGATAGAATTCTACAAACTCCTTCACCTCTGGTTTGTCCAATGACTTTTTGCTTACATAGATAAAGATCGGCCTCGAAAGGGGCTGGTATGTGCCGTCCATAACAGTCTTCTCGGATGGAAGCACCTCTTTCCCTGTTTTAGGATTGATTACAGGGACGAGCTTTAATTTGTCCCTGTTCTCTTCGTAGTATGCTAAACCAAAGTAGCCGAGGGCATTTTTGTCTCCTGCTATTCCCTGGACAAGGACATTGTCATCCTCGCTTGAAGTATAGTCCCCCCTTGATGACTTTGCCTTTTCTACAATCGCTTCGGTAAAGTAATCAAAGGTACCTGAGTCCACACCTGGACCGAATAGTTTCAGTGGGGCATTAGGCCATTCTGCTCTTACCTGATTCCATTTTGTAATTTTCCCCTGAGCTGCAGGTTCCCAGATCTTTTTAAGGTCAGCAACGGTCATGGACTTAACCCATGTATTTTTCGGATTCACCATAACAGCAAGACCATCATAGGCAACAGGGAGTTCAATGTATTCGATGCCTTTCTCTTTACATGCATCCATCTCTTTCTTAAGTATAGGTCTTGATGCATCAGATATATCTGTCTCACCCCTGCAGAACTTTTTGAATCCCCCGCCTGTTCCTGAAATACCTACAGTCACTTTAATACCGGCCTTCTTAGCCTTCTGGAATTCCTCTGCAACAGCCTCGGTGATTGGATAGACCGTGCTTGAACCGTCAATCTTTACAATCTTTTCTGCAGCCATTACTTGGACTGAGGTAGCCATCACCATAACTATGAGGGCAATCATGCCCACAAAAATCTTTTTGAACATTTCTTAACCTCCTTCTTTGTTTTTAGTTTTTAGTTTTTAGTTTTTTTACTTCTCCATTCCCACTTCTTATTTTCTCACCCCCTTTATCACTAACATTCTTTCGAAGGATAACAGAGTATTGTTACAGAGATATTAAGGAAATGTTAAATTTTGAAGTAAGATAGGCACACTATTCTCATGCCGAAATCAGGCCATCCACTTCACTTTTCACATCTGTATTCCTTAAAAAGAAAGGGCATTTCTTATGGCTCTTGGTCTTACAGTATTCCTCAAGTTCAAAATTACTCGGGACATACGTATTATTCACAGCTTTACAGACGGATACAACCCATTTTTCAAGATAGGGACATCTCATGGCCTCCTCCATATGTTTTTAAAAGGTTTTGCTCTTCTCGCACCTATGTCTTTCGATATCGTCTTCTCCCTCACAATTAATGGACACTTTTCAGGTCTTGCCTCGCAGAAGAACTTGCTGAATCGTGGAGTAACAGGGATACCTCTCAGGCACCTCAGATCCTGGGCCAGATAATCAAGACATACCATTTCTACCTCCTCCTTAAGACCTTTGACAGGAATATCGGGCAATTGTCATAGTTTTCAGTGTCACAATAAGTTGCCCTTTCATTTGCTGTTGGCAGCAGAAAACAAATAGAGGCATTGCACATATCAGATCTGTCGCAATAGGGACACCGTGATTCATACGCGTTTCTGAGCTGCATTGATAATGCAATATCAACAATGCTGTTCATCTTCATCTCCTTTCCCGATTATTGCAGGAGGCGCATCTGACCTCCTGTCCCTCTGTAAGTATCGCTTCCATGCTCATATTTAAACAGATGATTATTAAACCTTTATTAAGGCATTGTTAAATTTATGTTACAATTATTGACCCGCCTCCGGTACAGCATCAGATAAGAACGATTTTGCAGCCATCTTTATCAGTGAAGATTTGTATATGGAACATGCTTCATAGCGCCTGTTCATGCATAGCCTTATATCGGCATCTTCCATATTTCTTATGAACTCGTTGGCGATGCTGCATGTTGCCCCATCAGGGCTTCCTATCAGATGTGGACAGATTACATTGCTTCTTTGATACATAATTCCCTCCGTATTCACGGCTTTTTAGCCTTCTTGATTAGAATAAAGATTTTCTGTTACAGGATTATTAAGGCAGAATGAAATTTCTGTGTCATCTCCAGTGCATGGCTATTGTTGGACTTTCAAAAACCACTTTTAGATCAAGGAATATCCTCGCAATTCCCATCATAAGGGCAAGGATTACAAGAGGTATCATCAGCTTGATGATTATGTCTACAACTTTTTTGAACAATCGCACGTGGTGATTATAAAGGACTGGATGTTACGGGATTATTAACGGGAGGTTAAATTTTTAGAATCATCTGCCATGTCTCAACTGTCTGTATTCACACGAGCCTTGCCTTTATCGCATCCGCAAGCCTGTATCTCCATGACCATAGACCGGTTTCCGGATAGAGCGAGAGTATCGAATCCCTGCCGATGATATATCTGTTCCCCCTCCAGACAACCGTGTTGCTAAATAATGGCACAAACCAGATAAGCCCGATAATTATGTCTTTGACGGGTGATAAAAGATAATACAGAGGGTCAAGGGTCAAGGGTTTAGGGTCAAGATTTTTTTCTTTTCCTCTATCCGTTGACCCTTGACCCCTGACCCTTGACCCTATTTTTTTGCCAATGTAGTAATCGCCAAGAACCTTGATAAAACTAACAAGTAACGCAAAGGATATGGTTATCCTTGATGCCTCCCACATAAATATCGGAAGGCAGGATATGAATACAGGATTGCTGATTAGTTCTGAAATATATTTAAAACCACCGATTTTCCATCTGAGCTTTCCCCACCTTATATGTCTGTTCAGGAATTTTTTAATGCTCCAGTATTCATTCACATTATTTATCATGTGGTTTGACAGTATGACCTTCTTCCCCCTCTTATGAATCTTCTTTCCGATGATATAATCTTCTGCAAGAACATCCTTTACAGACCTGAATCCACCAATAGCCTCGAGATCGCCTTTCTTCATCAGCATGGATTTTCCTACAACACATGGCATCTTTAAAAATTTATCAAGGAAGCAGACGCTGCCCGTGATAAATGAATTAAGGTGGAGATTTTCTAATACAGAGCCGATAGTGCGTCCTCCAACGCCTCTTATCATATTGCTTACAAGACCAACACCAGGGTCTTCTTCCATATACGTGACGGTATCCTTTAAGTAATTCTTTCCAACCATGACATTGCTATCGCTTATGAGAATTAATTCGTATTTCGAAGCCTTATAAGCAGGTATAAGGTTATTAACCTTTGGATTGAGCCCATCATTACACCTTTCAACTATGATATTGATGTCTTTATCAGGATACTTATCCTTTATTTTTCTAACTACTTTATAAGCGGGGTCATTGTGGTCCTGAAGGGAGAATATAATTTCGTATTCGGGATACTCCTGCGTGCAGAAGCTCGCAAGATTGTCGAACAAATTATCGTCAAGGCCTTTTAGGGGTTTGAGGATGGAAACTGGTGGAAGTTGAGAAGTTGAGAAGTTGAGAGGATGAGACGCTGAGGAATTCTCATCTTCCCAGCCTCTTAACTTCTTATCTTCTTTTAGCGTTGACCGCACTGCCCATATCTGAAGCCCATAAGCTATAAGTCCTAAGAGTGTCAGGCCTGCAAAAATGTAAAATATTTCCATATTTTCCCTCCTAAAACTTACTTTCCTTTAAACTTCTGCGTCTTCCTCTGTGTTCTCTGTGATCTCTGTGGTTTCATTCCCTAAGGTTTTTCTAACTTCTAAAAAGCGTTATAGCCACTCCTTTGTTATGCCTTATGCATTGCTTTATTGATTCAATATTTTTTTCGCAGTTAAGTAATGTCTTCCATGAGAATATGTGTCTTGCCCTATGAAAATCGCTATTTGCGATGTAAGGGTATTTCTTGAGGCTTATCACATTAAAGACATCGTCCCTGTTTGCTATCTCCCAGGCATCTATATGTTTGGCGTATTTATCCCTGTTATTCCAGAGATAGAG
>JACROP010000130.1 GCA_016214385.1 Nitrospirota bacterium | reverse complement strand
TAAACATTTTGCACAATCCCAGCAGGGTGAAGTTAATCTTACAGCACATTCTGAGTTTTTTTTTTTTTTTTATAAAGGACAAATTGTTTTGAGGGGCGCTCACATAAATCGCTATGCGTTTCAGGAAGAGCCCAAACAGGGAGAGCCTGTATATCTTGATGTCAAAAGATTTCTTAACGCTCATGGTAAAAATACAAAGGCGTACGACCATAAATATATTCGTATTGGCTATCAGAGAGGGTCTGCAATAGACAATTGGCGCAGAATTATAGCGACCATTATTGAGAAGGATAACTTTTGTTCTGACACTATCAACTATATTGTTAATCCAAAAAACCACAGTATATTTGCTATTCTTGCTTTACTGAATTCATCATTATGGGAATGGCGGTTCAGGCTTACAAGCACAAATAATCATGTAAATTCCTATGAAATAGATTCTATGCCGATGCCACTTATCGCCTTCACCACACCTGAAAAAGAACGGCAGGAATTTATTGAAGAGGCTATTGCGTTGTATGATACTTCTAAATATGAGGACATTTTAAAATGGGCAGAGTACGAATTAGCATTGGGCAGGACTGACACCTCTCACGATTTCTTTGCTTACCTCGCCGAGCAGATGATAGAGTTAAACAAGGCAAAAGGTAATGAGACAAAAGGATTTGTCAAATGGCTTGAGCGGGAAATAGGCGCGGGAATTGATGACCTGTCAAATAAAACTGCTATTAAAGAATATCATGACAATGACTTCAACCATTTGCTTTATGTCCTCAGAAAGAATAGAAACAAAATGTCTGTTGACCCTTCAAGTCGTAGGACTCAGGAACTCCTCGAAAAACATTTTGCAAAAAGCAGTGCCGTTCTTGAGCCTTTGAAAGAAAAGATTAAGGCTACTGATGAGTTGATAGACGGAATTGTTTATAAGTTGTATGGATTGAGCGATGATGAGATTGAGATTGTAGAGGGGAGAGGAAGTGAATAAGGATTTACTCGGACAGAAAACCAGCGAAGCTTCATCTATTAAATTGAAACTTTTCTGCGATGAATCAGGCTCAAAAGATTGGCTTTATATAGGCGTTATGATAGTGCCAGAGAAAATTGAACCTTTGCTTTTGCAGGAACTATTGAATATGCGCTGCGGGCATCCAGATGGCGACAAGATTTGGGGGCAGTGTTCTGATGGATGCCAACGACATAAGCATAATAATACTGAGGTGCATTATAGCGAGCTTGAGAAATCTAAGGACAAGTATTTTATCGCTGAAAAGTGGCTCAATTATTTGTTAAACGATAGAAATAAAATCTATTTCTATATTTTAGGAATTGATTTAAAGAAATTAGACAAAGCTCAGTTTGGCACACAAAGGCAGGCTAACAATATTTACAACAGGTTCTTCAGAACAGCTATTCTAAAATCTGTCAAGTCATACTTTCACAATTATAGTTCGATAACCATTGAGAAAATCTTCCATGATAAGAATAAAGCTCTTGAGACCGATATGCATTTTTCATGGCACTCAATTTTTTATATAGGCAATCATGATGATAAAGTCAGGTTTGTTTCTAATAATATCTCATTCATCAATTCTGACCATAGAAAAGCGAAGAACCAATATTCGAATTTCATTCAGTTTATTGACTTGCTATTAGGCTGTTTCAATAATTGTCTCGATCATTCGTCAAAAAATGTAGACAAAGAGACCCTCAGCGAAAAGAGTCTGCCGTTAATTGAGCGGCTTATAGAAAAACCTAACAATAAGAATAGCAGTTATAAATACTTTGGCAGACAAAAGATAGAATTTTTTCCTATGCATGACTTGAGCGGCCTAGATGAAAAATCATTGGAATATAGATACAAGAAAATGGATTCCTTTTATACAAAAAGGCCATTAAAAATAAAAAATAAGAATCAGACGGCATTGCCTTTTTAAAAAACTGTTATTGAGCTTGTCGGAAATTAAGAAAGGATTCATTAGATTGAAAAAAGAATTTGGCAAAGAAATTGGGGAATGGTCAGAGATAAAATTAAAGTGCATTCATAATTATCTTGGGGCATACTCAAATATTTTGAGTCGTGCTGGTTACAAGGAATATTACTTTATAGATGGCTTTGCAAGTACAGGATTCTGCAAGAGCAAACAAACTTCGACGACGATTAGAGGTTCTGCGACTTTAGCTTTGACGGTTAACCCGCCTTTCAGTAAATACTTTTTTATAGAACTGGATAAAAATAAGATAAAAGAACTGGAAAAGCTCAGGGCTTTATTCCCTAATCTCAATGTTGAAATATTTCACGGTGATTGCAATATTGAAATTGCAAATGTTCTTAAGAGAATAGCAGATAATAATCCCTTCTTAGCTTTATTCGATCCTCAGGCAGGTGACCTTTATTGGGATACAATTCGAAGAGTATCTGAGAAAAATAAAGCAGAGTTACTTATTAATTTTCCTTTTGGGATGGCAATCAATAGATATATGCCGCTTGAAGATGGGAAAAATATTGACGGTGAAATGAAGAAAAAATTAAATATGATTTTTGGGACAGAATCATGGGAGCCAATCTATTATGAAAGGAAGAAAGGAACAATTACCCCTTTTCAAGCAAGGGAGAAATATTTGGATATCTATTTGATAGGGTTAAAGCAGTTGGGGTTCAAATATTATGCAGTCAAAAATCTTATGAATTCTAAAAATGTGCATATTTACTATTTAATTTTTGCAACACGTAACAGGAAGGGTCTTGAAAAAATGAAAGATAATTTTGTAGAAGGCGAAACAGAAAGGCAAACTTTATTTTTTAAGCAGGACATCGTTAATGCTGTTTATAATGAATTCGCTGGAAGTCAAAAAATATCGCTGGATATTATCTTGGGAAAAATGTTGACAGGCAAGAATATTTATCGTGTACAAGATTTTAAAGATGCTTTGATACACTTGGAAAAAGATAAGAAACTTATCAGGATTAATCCAAGACCGCGATGCCGGTCTTTCAACGAAACAGACTTATTCAAGATAATATGAGATTATTAGAGATTAAAAGAAAATCTCTACTTTACAAGAGCGAAGTTGAATACGCAGACTTCTGTTTGAATCATGTTGAGGGGTGTTCTCACGGGTGTAAATATCCATGCTATGCCTATATGATGAAAAGGAGGTGCGGCATAGTTACAACCTATGAAGAGTGGTGCAAGCCTAAAATAGTTTCTAATGCGTTAGAACTTTTGGACAAAGAAATACTGAAATACAAAAGCAAAATAAAATATGTTCATTTATGTTTTTCGAATTACACTGGTCTCTTTAAGCGAAAAATTCAGGAAAGAATTTGAGCCGAATTCTGCTAAATTTAAAGATAGAATAGATTCTCTAAAATATTTACATAAAAAAGATTTTAAAACATGGGTGAGTATGGAGCCGTATCCTACCCCAAATTTAATCAAGCAGGATTTGATGGAAATATTGGACGCTGTATCTTTTGTAGATAAAATTGTCTTTGGCAGATTGAATTATAACGTTAAATCATCTGAATTTAAATATTCTAAGGAATTCTATAATGACCTTGCAGTATCTGTTATTAATTTTTGCAAGAGAAACAGAATTAGTTATCATATAAAGCAAGGAACACAAACATAAAAAATAAACTGGCACCTTATCCGTCGGGCAGAGGGCAGGAGATTGAGGTTGCGGAGGAAAATAAATATGTCATATTGACAAAATGTCATAATTATGATATTTTAGCCATAAATAGATTTGGAGGTACACAATGCTTATCTCTATTGACAAACGGGGCAGTATTAATCTACCTGCTTCCCTGCGAAAACAGATGAAGCTTGAAAGAGGCAGTTATCTTGATCTGGAGGTGATGGAGGGAGGAACGATTGTACTCAATCCGGTGGCCGTGTATCCAACAGTGCAGTTGAGCGAACAGGGTTTGAAAAAGCTGCAGGAGGCCAGGAAAAGCGGTAAAACAGAAATGCCTGAATGGCTTAAGAAGGAAATAAAGAGTGCCGAAGCTGACGCCGACTAAGCTTTTTCTTAAAGATATTGAATCTCTTAAATCAAAAAAACAACTCTGGAAAAAAATCACAAAGGCTCTTGCCTTTTTAGAAGAAAACCCCTTACATCCCGGGTTGCATATAGAACGAATTATCAACGATCCAACCGCCTGGTCTGTTCGTGTTGACAAACGGTACAGAATTTCACTCGAACCAGAAAAACATCACCATTCAAGAAATCCTGACTGGTCAGGTGGGATACTGCTTTTGCGTATTCTTGATCACGACGACCTTTATAAGCATCCAAGATAACCATGATGCATTATCTATGGCAAATGGCGGGAGATTGAGATTTTGGAAAAGATTTGCTACTTCCGCGTATTACATTCAATTTATGTATAATAAACCAATATGGCGTGGGTTGTGTGGATTACAGGGCTTCCAGGAAGTGGCAAGAGCACTGTTGCAGATGCATTAAAGGAAAAGTCTCCTGATGCAGTTATATTGCGCATGGATGAATTAAGAAAGGTCATAACACCAGAGCCCACTTACTCTGACATTGAAAGGGAACATGTCTACAGGGCACTTGTCTATTCAGCAAAGCTCCTGTCTGAACTCGGCCATAATGTGATAATCGATGCCACAGGAAACAGGAGGGCATGGAGGGAGCTCGCAAGAATGCTCATTCCTAAGTTTGTCGAGGTTTATTTAAAATGCCCAATTGAAGTCTGTATAGAAAGGGAGGAAAAAAGGATTGACACCCACGCGGCTCCAACTGAGATTTATGAGAAGGGCAGGAAGGGGTGGCCTGTGCCTGGTGTAAAGGTGCCATATGAGGAACCACTGAAACCAGAGGTTACAATAGATGCTGTAAAAAAATCTCCGTCAGAGGCCTCAGAAAAAATTATTAGAATGCTTAAATCAAAAGCCTGAGGTTTCTTATTTCATCCCTCCAGCTCGGAATCCTCAGTACGAGTCTCTGAGAGTCATACCGACCTACAACTTTTTTTAATCGGCTGTCATGATAAGTTTTTATCTCGTATTTCGTATCTCGTAAAGTTACAGTAACTGCCCCATCCCTGTCTGTCCTGAAAAGCTCTGTCTCGGAATCGAGTGTCGTTGCGACAGTCGTACCGACTCGTACCGACCTGCTGTATCTTTCGAGGGCCTCAATGTGGGGATGGTTAAATGGATTGTTCCTGCCCGCACTGATTACAGCAAACCGCGGCTTTACAGAATAAAGAAAGGCATCAGAGCTTGACGTCCTTCCACCGTGGTGGGGGACTTTAATAATATCACTTTTGAGCCATTTATGGAGATGGATTAAATTTTCTTCTGCCTCGACCTCTATGTCTCCTGTAAAAAGGACAGACAATCCTTTGGCCTCTATTTTTAACACTAAGGAATCGCTGTTCTGATTTGAAAAATCTCCCCTCTGAGAGCCGGCATGGAACTCCCTGTAAGGGTGAAAGCAGTAAATCCTGTACCCCTTTCCTTCTACTGAATCACCTCTTTCAATGACCCTGTAAGGGATTTGCTTTTCAACTGCCTTTTCAAAAAATTCCTCTGACCCGGGGATTACCCTTCCGTTTCCCCAGATTTCACCGACCCTGAAGTTGTCCATTATATAAATGAGGCCGCCATAATGGTCTGGATGGGGATGGCTCAGCACAACAAAGTCTATCTTTTTTATCCCTCTGGACCAAAGGTATGGAGCGATTACCTTCCTTCCTGTTTTGAGGTCCTTTGAGCCTCCATCAATCAACATCGTCTTTCTGTCAGGCAGCTCTATGAGGGATGCATCCCCCTGGCCAACATCAAAAAATGTAACCCTCAGACTATGGTTATTAAAAGAGGGATTCAAAATATAGAGGGCGACTACGATTACAAAGGGGGAAAGCCTCCATTTTGATTTGCTTTTCAAAAAAATGCCCATAGATAAAAAATAAAGACAGATGATTATGATTGATGGTTTTGGTATATGCAGGTTTGCATATGGAACAGTTGAGAGGAGTTTAATGAGATTTAAGGAAACATCAGAGATTTTATCAATAAGCCAGCCCATAGGGAGAAAAGAGCTGTTAAAGATTATTGCAATAAAGCCTGAGAAGAAACCAACTGGAAGGAGCACAAAGCATACGAGGGGAGTGACGATGAGATTGGCAAGAGGAGAAATCAGAGGAAATTGATAGAAATAATATGCTACAAGGGGGGCTGTGCCGAGGGTTGCAGCAACAGTTATCATGATAGAGGTTTTGATGCCTTCAAATGCCCTTTTCAGCAGAGAAGGCCTGGTCGCACCGACCTTTGGGCCTTTTTCCCATTCTTCATCGGGCTTGTATTTCTCAAGGACATATCCAATGGATAAAACTGCAAGAAATGAAAGCTGAAAGGAAAGGTCAAATAATGCCCTGGGCTCCCATAAGAGGATAATAACTGCTGCTATGGATAGGGAATTTAGCCACTGGCCTTTTCTTCCGAGGAAAAGGGCTGCCATGTAAATAAAGACCATTATAAAAGAACGGATTGTTGGAATACTGCCACCAGAGATTATTGCATATAAGATTAATAAGGGGAGTGTTATAATAACTGCTATCTGTGTGGGAGTAATATAGAGGGTCAGCCTCGCAAAAAGTCTATATGGCATCACCTTAACAAGGCCCTTGATTATTTTAAATAGTATAAAGGCGAGAAGTCCAAAGTGGGTTCCAGAGACACTGAGGAGATGGGCAAGACCTGTAGCGCTGAAGGCATTTCTTAAATTCTGGTTAATCTCTGTTTGCAGCCCCAGGACTATTGCCTTAAGGAATGAGGCATTCTCCTCAGTGAGGCTCTCATTAAACATTTTTCCGAGTCCCTGCCTTTTTTTGTAAACCCGGTGAAAGAAACCGCTGCCTTCCTCGATTACCTCGATCTGTTTAGAAAAGCCAGCAGCAAAAACCCCATCCCTTCTTAAATCATAAGAATAGACCCCGGGATTTAGAAACACGGCAGGTTCTTTAAGTCTTGCAATGGCTTTTATCCTATCGTTATATCCATGGCCTGTTTCAGCCTGCCCCGTTAGAGACGAAATCTCTAACGGGGCAGGGGCACTGAGCCTGACCTTGCCTGGTAAATCTTCGCCATTTATATTTACATCATCAATGGTAAAGCGGAGCTTCCCTCCTGAGAGCACTGGCATATCAGCAACAGTGCCTTTGATTATGGATTCTCCTTCAGGCAGTTTAACTGCAGGGAAATCTTCATGTCGTATATTGCTGTATAAAAAGCCTGCAATAAGGGCAAAGGCCATGAGTGCAATTTGAGAAGAAGATCTCTTTGCAATTTTATTGCCCTGGCGGTTTTTTATCAGGCCTGCGGCAACAATAACAGAAATAATTATGGAAATAGAGAATGGAAAGTAAGGCAGAAAATTATAAACAGCAATCCCTGAGATAAAAGGCAGGGCAAAGGTCATCAAATCAAATTCAATTTTGCATTTTCAATCTGATTATTTCTGTTAGCTCTTTTGCTATCAGGGCAATCCTGTCCATGTCCTCTCCTTCTACCATCACCCTGATTTTTGGCTCTGTGCCGGAAGGTCTGATAAGGATACGCCCTCCATCGAGTCTTTTCTCGGCTGCTTTTATAGCCCTGATGATCTCGGGGAATTCTTCTACATTCTTTTTCTCTGTTACCTTTACGTTCATTAAGACCTGCGGATAACGGGGAATGTCAGAGGCAAGTTCTGAGAGGGTTTTTCCCTTTTTACGCATTACCGCAAGGGCCTGAAGGGCTGTCAGAGGGCCATCCCCTGTTGTATTGTAATCCATAAATATTATGTGCCCTGACTGTTCTCCGCCAAGGTTATACCCGCCTTTAAGCATTTCCTCTACAACGTATCTATCGCCCACCTGCGTTCTTATGAGTTTTATTCCTGCACTGCGTAAAAATTTTTCAAGACCCATATTACTCATAACAGTGCAGACTATAGTGTTGCCTTTAAGATAACCTCCCTTTTTCGCCTCTAAGGCACAGATCCCCATTATCTGGTCTCCATCAACTATCTGTCCATTTTCATCGCAGAGGATTGTCCTGTCAGCATCACCGTCATGGGCAATTCCAATATCTGCCCTGTTTTCAATAACCGCTTTCTGCATAGCCTCAGGGTGAATAGAGCCACAATTTGCATTTATATTTTTACCATCGGGCTTCTCATTAATCGCTATTACCTCTGCCCCGAGCTCCCTTAAAACCCATGGGGTCACTTTATAGGCTGCTCCATTTGCGCAATCCACAACCGCCTTCAATCCATCGAGCGTCATGCCCTTTGGAAAGGTTGACTTCAGATACTCGATATATCTGCCAGTAGCATCTTCTATCCTGAAGGCCTTGCCAATGTCAGAGCCGAGCGGCCGTATCTTCTTCATCTCCTCAGAAAACACAGCGTCCTCTATTGCCCTCTCTACTTCATCTGGAAGCTTAAAGCCATTGGAGGAAAAAAACTTTATGCCATTGTCATCATAAGGGTTGTGGGAGGCAGAAATAACAATACCCGCATCTATTCTGAGGCTTCTTGTGATAAATGCTATCCCGGGGGTTGGAAGTGGGCCGACAAGAACAACATTCATGCCCATAGAACATATGCCTGAGGTAAGAGCGCTCTCAAGCATATATCCTGATAGCCGCGTATCTTTGCCAATGAGTATCATATTCCTTCCATGTGCCTTCTTTAACACATGGGCTGCTGCCCTGCCAACCTTGAGGGCTATCTCTGAAGTCATGGGATATGTATTTACTTTACCTCTTATGCCGTCTGTTCCAAAAAGTTTTCTCATTTTGACCTCGCAAGTAATATATTAACCTTTACTTCCAGAGTATTTACCCGAATATTTCGATTAGAGACCTCCAGGCGGGCATCATACTTCAGGTCTTCTGTAATGCCTGTTATATCAATAGGCTCTGTCTTAAGCACATGAAGCCTCACAAGCACAGCCTTCGGGCCTTCAATTTCAACTTCTTTTGGCATTACCTCCACGGTACGCACCCGTAGCCCCTGTTCTGGTGAACCGATGATTACAGGCCTCACTGCAACAACCTTTTTAATCGTCTCATCAAGCCAGAGTTTTATTGTCCTGGGAGAAATCTTGGTTATGGTAAGATACCTCGGTAGTTTCACATTATCCTTAGAAAGATAAAAAGATGTTTCCCCTTTCTTTGCATCGCTGAGCTCTACAAAAACAGTTATATCATTTTGCCTTAAATTTCTAACAAGCCTTTCCTGGCCTTCTATTGTAATACTTACCTTTTTAGGGCCCTCCACCATTTCCATGCTTTGCGGTATGTTTTTATATTCAATCGGGATATCAATAGTAATCGTAGAGCGGCCCTTTGCGACTACAAAAAACCAGAGGGCAATGGCCAGAAGTAGAGAGGCCAGCTTCAAAGAGGGATTTTTCTTTATAAATTTTATGAACCTCATCTCTTCTTTTCCTTTGGTGCTGCAAAGGCATCTGTGAGGAAATCCCTGAGAGAACCCATATCTACATTCTTTTCGAGTTTGCCTCCCACCGCAGTAGCAATGCTGCCTGTCTCTTCAGAGATTATTATTGCAACTGCATCTGTCTCCTCTGTCAGGCCGATACCGGCCCTGTGCCTTGTTCCGAAAGTTTTTGAAAGTTCGGTACTCAGGGTGAGGGGCAAGAAACATCCTGCGGCAATGACCCTGTTGCCTTTTATAATCACAGCGCCGTCATGTATAGGAGATGTCGGGTGGAAGATACTCAGGATAAGCTCCCTCGATACCTTTGCGTCGAGGGGTGTGCCAATCTCAATAAAATCCCTGAGGCTTGTCTCCCTCTCAAGGACTATCAGGGCGCCAATTTTCCTATTTGCAAGGGCTATAGATGCTTTTACTATTTCTTCGAGAGACTTCAACTCTTCGGCCGGTGCGAGGGACGGAAGAAAAGGGGCTTCTCCCATCTGGGCCAGTGCGCGCCTTATCTCTGGCTGGAATAAAATTATAATGGCTATCACTATCTGTGCCCAGAAGCTCTGAATAAGCCAGTCTATGGTGTAAAGTTCTATATACCTGGAAAGCAGTGATGCGAGAAGCAATACGCCGAGGCCTATCAGCATCTGGGCTGCCCTGGTCCCCTTAATAATTAAAAGCACGCGGTAGAGTATTATTGCCACGAGAAGGACATCAAAAATATCCTGCCACCTGAACTGTTTGAGGATTTCCATGCTGGCTGTTATTATAACAGGTTTTTTGAGTTAGGGGTCAAAGAATTGGCACAGCCCATAGTGTATAGAAGCACTCTCCATGTAGCAAAACTTTACACTCTCAAAAGTTTCCCTGGTAACTACAAAATCTCTTGACAACCATTTTACCTTTAGATAGATTTTGGATAGATACCTTAATTTTTTGTTTACAGCTCAGTTACCCCGACCCGCTTCGCATCGAGGCGAGAGTGTCGGGGCAACGAGTTGAACCTGACTATTCAATAAATAACATCGGCTTGACCATTATCAAACTAAGGGTTTCCCGATAAAGTCGGGACAAAATTGAACCCACAAGGGGAAGGAGGAACCATGTCTAACACAGAGCAAAAACAGGTAGAATTAGGGACTTCAAGTAGTGGGCTTCAGCCGAATCTTGCTGCAGCCCTGGCTTATGTTCTGACAGTTATAACCGGCATAATCATCTTTGTAATCGAGAAGGAGAATAAATATGTCCGGTTTCATGCAATGCAGGCGATCTTATTTGGGGCTGCATGGATCATTCTCTGGATAGTCCTGGGTATAGTCTCGATTGCCTTAGCATTTGTCCCTGTAGTTGGATGGATTATCAGTGCTGTGATTTACCTTGGATTAGGTCTCGGTGGATTCATCCTCTGGTTATTTGTCATATATAAGGCATATCAGGGAGAAAGATTCAAGCTCCCCATTGTTGGAGATATTGCTGAGAAGAATGCATAAAAAATGAAGCTCGCCGGAGGGCTGATGCGGTAGTTAAAGAACTAACAACCAAACACGGCATTGCTGCTGCACGTTTACGGGCAGATGGCGTCGGCCCTCTGTCGCCTGTGGCTTCGAACGATACCGATGAAGGCAGGGCGAAAAACAGAAGGGTAGAATTAGTTAAACAGTAGATGCTTGAGAAGATTGACTATGCAGGACTTGCAAAGATGATAGGGAAATGAACAATCTTATGAACTGAGGGCGAATATACTAAGAAGACCTCGAGTAAGAGGGAGGCGTGCGGATGCTGTTGTGAAAGAATTGACAACAAAACACGGCATTGCTACTGCGCGTCTTCGTGCAGACGGAGTCGGCCCCCTGGCGCCAGTAGCATCGAACAAGACCGATGAGGGCCGTGCCAAGAACAGAAGGGTTGAACTTGTGGAACAGTAAAAATGAGTAATGAGATAGCTTAAGAAAGGGGGAAGATATGAAAGCAATATCCGGGAAAAAGGTACTATGGCAAGTCGTTGTTGTAGTGGCGGCAAGTATATTATGGACATGGGGGATGGTTAGGCCGGATGATGCCTCGGCGGTTACAGACGCATGCAAGCTCTTGTCCGCAGGGGAAATCGAAGCCGTAGTCGGCGGAAAGGTGGGCCGTAGCGGGGCGTTGGAAACCACAGAGATGTGCCAAATGATGGCAGGAACTTACTTCGTGACAGTTCGTCGGTTCGCGAAAAAGGACGCTGATACCAAGCACGCAAGCGAGGGTATCGAAAAGGCCAAGAAGATGGGAATAAAAATGACAGAGGAGAAGCACGGAAACACCACTTGCTCGACCGCCATTGGTAATTCCCGCACACCGGCCTATATAACGGGTTGTACCGTGGACAAGGGCGGGGTCATAGTAGGCGTGGAGGTCATGTCGCCTTCGGAGGCACAGATGGTCCCTGTTTCAAAGCTTCGGCCATTGGCCGAGAAGGCCGCTGGCCGGCTCTGAGTCGAAAAAACTTTTTGGAATGATAAAAGGCATTCAAGTCGAATGTAAGAATGTTCCGGACATCACGGCTATCACGGTATCGGAGCACAAATAGATTGCTTTTCAATTGTGGCATCGAACAAGACCGAGGAGGGACGTGCGAAGAACAGAAGGGTGGAGCTCGTTGAACAATAACAATCTAATTTTAAGGAGGATAGCATGAAAAAGAAAGGTATTTGCATCACAGTAGGAGCGGTACTCTGTGCCGTTTCGCTGTTTGTTTCAACTCCAGCACTGGCTGTTGACATGAAGGAAGGCAAGTGGGAGCATACCATGGAGATGAAGATGGAAGGCATGCCCATGGAGATCCCTATGATGCCCATTACCACGACCGAGTGCCTGTCACAGAAGGACATTGTCCCCCAGACCGCGCAGAAGGAGAAGGAGCAGAACTGTAAGATTCTTGATCAGAAGATCACCGGCAACAAGGTGATATGGAAGGTCAAGTGCGTCGAGAAAGGTTCGGTGACCGAGGGTGAAGGGGAAATCACTTACAGCGGGACCACCTATGCGGGAACGCTGAAGACAAAGATCACGGACAAGAGCGGGCAGGTTATGCGCTCGACAACCAAGATGAAGGGCCGCCGCATCGGGGACTGCAAGTAGAATCACTGGAAATCTACTATTCTCGTTTGTGTGGCAACTTAACTCAGCGGGTTCAAGTTTGTAACCACATCTGTCCAAAACAACTTTTCCTGGACAGCATATGGAGAATTAGAATGAGAACTAATAGATTATTGTTTCGTAAGTTGTCATTCCTGCGGAGGCAGGAATCCAGTTTTTTCAATATGTTNNNTTTCAGAATAAGGCAACCTGATTTGAGAACATGAACATACCTGTCCAAAAAGCTTTAAATTACAATAGGTTTAAATCAAATAAGAGAACTTTTTAGATTATCTTGGACAGATGTGGTTTGTAACTTGAACCCGTATATTTTGTGCTTCATAAAAGCACTGTCTCAATAACAATTCAAACTTCAGGGTTCAATTTTCAACAGGCTGTTTACTATTGACGAACTATCGCATCTGCAACCTTTGCCACTCTTGCCATAGCTTTCACATCGTGTACCCTTATTATATTTGCGCCATTGAGTATTGCAATTGCAACTGCTGCTGCTGTGCCCTCAAGCCTTTCGTTAACTGGCAGGTCTCCGAGCACCTTCCCTATAAAAGACTTCCTTGACGGGCCAATCAAGATTGGTTTTTTGATGGAAGAAAATTCACCGAGCCTCTTTATGATTTCAAGGTTGTGCTCCACAGTCTTTCCAAAACCTATTCCAGGGTCAATTATTATCAGGTCTTCGGGTATGCCGGCGTTCATCGCTATTTTGATACTGTAATTGAAATAATCCATGATCTCAGGGATTAAGGCATCGTAGGATGGATTTAACTGCATATCTCTTGGTGTGCCCTTTATGTGCATAATGACAACAGGGACGCCAGCCTTTGCAATGACCCCTGGCATATCAGGGTCAAACCTCAGGCCGCTTATGTCATTCACAATAGAGGCGCCTGAAGATATGGCAGCCCTCGCAACAGAGGCTTTATAAGTATCAATGGATATAGGCACATTTACTTTTTTTGCAATTGACTCAATCACAGGCAAGACTCTCCTAAGCTCTTCTTCTAAAGGCACCGGGTCTGAACCTGGCCTCGTGGATTCTCCTCCAACATCTATGATATCCGCTCCCTCTTCCACCAGCCTGAGGGCATGTTCAACAGCCCTCTCTTTATTTAGATAGAGTCCACCGTCAGAGAAAGAATCAGGAGTGACATTCAGAACCCCCATGATGTAAGTTTTTTTGGTGAAGTCAAAAATGAAGTCTCTCCAGGCGAGTTTCAAACAGCCCCCTTGCTCTCGTAAAGGCATTAACCTATCTATACCTCTGGGACGAATGCCTTTATTTCTTCTGATTCCCTTATTATGGCCTCTATTTCAGCGCCATCGAGGGTCTCTTTTTCAAGGAGGGTCCTGGCAAGATTTTCAAGAATGGAACGATTATCCAGGAGAAGATTCTTAGAGTATTCATACCTTTCAAAGACAATCCTTTTAATCTCAGCATCTATTTCTTCGGCTGTCTTTTCTGAGTAATCTTTATGTCTCGCAATCTCCTTTCCGAGGAATATGTGCTCTTCCCTTTTTCCAAAGGTCAGTGGCCCCAGTTTCTCGCTCATCCCCCACTCACAGACCATCTTCCTTGCCAGCTCGGTTGCCCTTTCAAGGTCATTTCCTGCCCCGGTTGTCATGTGCCCTAAAGCAATCTCTTCTGCTGCCCTTCCACCGAGCAGGACAGACATTGCATTGAACAGATAATCTCTGGAGTATGTGTATCTATCATCTATTGGAAGCTGCTGTGTAACTCCGAGGGCCATTCCCCTGGGGATTATGCTCACCTTATGGATAGGGTCTGTATTAGGCGTTAGTTTTGCTACGAGGGTATGGCCTGCCTCATGGTAAGCGGTGTTGCGCTTCTCTGATTCGGATATTATCATACTCTTTCTTTCAACACCCATGAGGACTTTATCCTTTGCATTTTCGAAATCCTGCATTTCAACCTTGCTCTTGGATTGTCTGGCAGCGAAAAGGGCAGCCTCATTCACAAGATTGGCCAAGTCTGCGCCTGAGAAGCCCGGGGTGCCCCTTGCGATTAATTCGAGGGTTACATTTTCTGCAAGCGGGATTTTTCTCGTGTGGACTTTAAGGATCTCGAGTCTACCTTTTACATCAGGCTGTGATACAACGACCTGCCGGTCAAAACGGCCCGGCCTCAAGAGTGCGGGGTCAAGGACATCAGGCCTGTTAGTAGCAGCGAGAATTATCACGCCTCCTGTCCCCTCAAAGCCATCCATCTCCACAAGGAGCTGGTTAAGGGTCTGCTCTCTCTCATCATGACCTCCACCGAGGCCAGCGCCCCTGTGCCGACCTACTGCATCTATCTCATCAATAAAGATTATGCAGGGGGCATTTTTCTTGCCCTGTTCAAAAAGGTCTCTTACCCTCGACGCCCCTACACCGACAAACATCTCAACAAAATCAGAGCCACTTATGGAAAAGAAAGGAACCGCTGCCTCGCCTGCTATGGCCCTTGCAAGAAGGGTTTTACCTGTCCCTGGAGCGCCTACGAGCAGGACCCCTTTTGGTATTTTGCCTCCAAGCTTTGAAAACTTGCCAGGGTCTTTGAGAAAATCTATTATTTCCTGAACCTCTACCTTTGCCTCTTCTATGCCAGCCACATCAGCAAAAGTTATCTTTACTCCTTTCTCAGAAATAAGTCTCGCTTTGCTTTTTCCAAAAGACAGGGCCTTATTGCCGCCTGTCTGCATCTGGCGCATGAAGAATATCCATATGAAGACAAGTAAAATAATCGGCCCAAAGTTAAAAAAGACGGTTACATACCAGGGGTTTTGCTCTGGTGGTTTTGCTGTAATCTTTACACCTTTTGCCCGCAGGTCTTTAACCAGGTCAGGGTAATCAGCAGCATAGGATTTAAATTTTGTTCCGTTTTTAAGGCGTCCGGTGATGTGGTTTTCTTTTATGGTTACTTCTTCTATTTCACTGGTATCCAGTTTTGCCATGAAATCAGAAAATATTATTTCCTCTTCGACCTTCTTTGGGGCATTAAAGAGGTTGAAGAGTAATATCATGACTACGCCGAATAATATCCAGACAATCAGGTTTCTATACAAATTTTTAACCTCCCTCCTGTTAAATAAAATAACATATTTCTTTTCGGTTTTACAATGACTCCCGCTTTCTTCTCCCTGTTTATCATTCCCGCACGTCGGGAATCCTTCCGACTCCTCAGCGGGTTCAAGTTACAAACTTGAACCCGCAGGAGATTTGCTACTTTAAAGGTTCAGAAAGGCATGATGCGTTTAATTAACTGGCCTCTATATAATCATTCACCCTGTCGGGGTTGAAAGTTCTGTCTTCAAGTACACTGTGGATGAAATTAAAAATCCTGCGTCTGTTTTCATGAGTGACATTAGGGTAGAAAACAGGATTTGCAACAACAACACCCCTGAATGCATAGAATGGCGCAACTACAGAGTAAAGCTCTGAATCCCCTGAGTTCCTGATATACCTGTCATAGAATAGTTTCAGTGCTTCAGAATACGGGCCATAGAGCTTTCCGAATTTATTGATTGAAAAGAAGATGTAATTAATTGTAAGCGCAGTTATATCATCCGCTGCATCTCCCCATGGGCCCCTGCTTCTATCAAGCAGGATAAAATCTTCGCTGTCCTTAAACCAGATATTGCCGGGATGGAAATCTCCATGTATCTGACATAGCCTTTTGAACCCGGGCTTCAGTTTCGCCCTCCAGTCAATGCACTTTTTCTCTACCTCTGCCATTTCCTCATAGTCAATGGTTCCATCAGGATAGGTATCAAACACTCCCATCAGGCATTCGCCATGTCCTATTGTGTCCCTGAGTTTCCTCCAGTAAAGGATTCTGGATTCCTTTTTAACCTTATGGATTTCTGAAAGGTAATCTGCCATCATATAAATCTTTTTTTTATCAGATTCGTCAAGGCTGTCTTTCTCTGCCATAGAATCGAGGTCTTTGAAATAATTAATTCCCTTTGCCTCTTCCATGAGGAGATAATACTCCTTACCTGTCCCGATGGATTGAACAGCACCTGCTTCTGTAAGCATTGCTACATCTACTGCCTTTATGTGTTTTGGCAAAAGCCCGTAATTGTCCTTTGCCCAGAGGAATACCGCTGCCCTGTCAGACGGCAAGTCGTGGCCGAGCCCTTCGCCTACAAGGTCTTTAAGGACAAGGCGTTTTATCCCTGCCTCTGTATCCAGGACTACGGAGAACCCTGTCCCGTGAACCCCTGCGCCGAGCGGGGAAAACTCTTTGAGTGTAATATCCTCTCCGAAGAGTCCTTTGAGGTATTTTTCAAGACAGCCTTTTTCTATCATCTCTTCTCCACCTCAGAAATGCGGGCCTCGACTTCTGCCTTTTCTCCTAAAAGCTCCTCTTTTTCCTTCCTGAGGTCCTCAAGCTCTTTATCAATCTCTTCTTCCTCTTTTTTCAATCGCCTTTCTTTTCCAACCATTTCTTTGTACTTTGGCCTCTTGAGTTCTTCTGCTAAGTCCCTGCTTTTTTCTTCCTTTGCCTCTATCTCCTTGAGCCTGTCCAGTATCGCCTGCCTCCTGTTTTTCAGGCTGACGAGGAGTTCGGCATCTGCTTCCCTCCCCTCTTCCACTGGCGTTATCTCAGCAGAAGGGACTTCTTCCTCTTTTTCCTTTGACCTTACATCCTTCACAGGCCCCTCTTCTTTTTCAATTTTTAATATATCTGCCCTGGGAATTGTGAACATACCCCCTCGCAAATAAAATTTAATTTCTCCTGCCTCCTCTTCGACATATTCAATGCCGGATATGACACTGCCATTTTTAAGATAGATGCTGTAGGCAGCGAGGGCATTGTCAGCGATAAAAAAGTGGATTAAAAGAAACAACTGTATTAAAAGTCCACCGGTGATGATTATTACAAAGCGTTTCATTTTTTACCTCCAACAAGGGCTTCAGCAATTTTTTTATCAATCCCCTTTACCTCAAGCAGTTCCTCCATAGTTGCTTTCCTTATTGCATCAAGGCTACCAAATCTTTTGAGCAGGGAAAGCCTCCTAACCTTCCCTATGCCAGGGATTTTTGATAGAGGAGATTCGAGAGTTCGTTTTGCCCTTAATTTTTTATGATAAGTTATAGCAAACCTATGGGCTTCATCCCTTATCCTTTGAAGCAGGTGCGTCGATGCTGCCCCTGGTGCCAAGGGTATGGGTGTGGCTTTAGCCGGCAGATATACCCTTTCAGGTCGATCCTTCCTCTCTTTTGCAAGACCAATCACATCCATTGAAAGCCCGAAGACAGACATAGCTCTAAGGGCAGCCTCGAGCTGGCCCCTACCTCCATCTATTACTAAAAGTTGCGGGAGGTCTTCACCGCCAACACTTTCCAGTTTTTTCTTAAAATACCTGCCAGCTACCTCTCCTATCATAGCAAAATCATCGATTCCTTCAACAGTTTTTATCTTAAAAAGTCTGTAATCGTCTTTGAGAAAACTTCTGTCTTTCCATACGACAAGGGCGCCCACAGCCTCAGAGCCTGAAATATTGGATACGTCAATGGCCTCGATTCTCTCTGGCAGGGCCTTCAGGTTAAGGAGATTCTTTAGCTCGAGAAGGGTCTCATCAACTCTCTCTTCTTTGTGTCTTCTAAAAGCAATGGCAGCATTGTCTGAGGCCATCCGGAGGACATTAAACTCCTTCTCAGTTTTTGGGATGGAAAGTTTTACAGTTCCCCCCCTTTTTTCACTCAGCCAGAGCCTCTGGGTGTGGAGCTCTGCCTGAACTGGAAGGATTATCGCAGGCGGCGGCAGGATTTCTTTTGAATAGAACTGCTCTATAAAACTTCTGAGGAGTTCGTCATCTCCTGTATCTTTAAGTCTTTTAAGGAAAAAATCCCTCTGCCCGATTATCATCCCCTTTCTTATAAATAGCATAAATACCACTGCCTCTTGCTTTTCCCTGTACAGGCCAATGGCATCCATATCTCCAAGCTCAGGCGCAACTGCCCGCTGTTCGCCCCACGCCTTTTCAATAACCCTTAGCCTGTCCCTTATATTAGCTGCCTCTTCAAACTTCAACACATCTGAAAGCCTCTCCATTCTCTTCTGGAGATTCTCGAGAAGCTCCTTTCTCTGTCCCTGGAGAAAGAGTTTTACTTCATTAACCGCCTCCATGTATTTATCCCTGCTGAGGTCTCCTGTGCATGGTGCAAGGCACCTGCCCATCTGATATTGCACACATGGTCTCATGGGCCTGTCGAGTTTGTGTCTGCACGTCCTTACAGGGAAATTACGCCTGACAAATGCAAGGGTCTCCCACATAATGCCAGTAGGGACATAGGGGCCAAAATAAATGGAGCCATCCCTTGCGATTCTTCTGACGACCTCAAGCCTCGGCCATTCCTCATTTACAGTGAGTTTAAGATATGGATAGTTTTTGTCATCCCTCAGGATTATATTATATTTCGGTTTAAATCTCTTTATGAAGTTTGCCTCAAGCACAAGGGCCTCAAGCTCATTCGCAGTGACTATATAACTGAAATCCCTAATTTCTCTTATCATTACAGATTTTCTTGCATCAAGCCCTGATGATTCCTGAAAATATGAGCGTAATCTTGTCCGCAGGTTCTTTGCCTTGCCGACATAGATGGGTCTTTCCCTGAGACCTTTCATTATATAAATGCCTGGGGATGAAGGGACAATGCTGAGTTTCTGTTTAACGGCCATAATAAATTATAACTGATTACCACCACATTTTCCCCTTACTGAAATTTAGAGATAGAACTAAGAACTACAGTAAAACTAACAAGGGAGGTAGGGAAGGCTGGTGAAGAATTTCTATACGACACCTTAA
>JACROP010000129.1 GCA_016214385.1 Nitrospirota bacterium | reverse complement strand
TTGCAGAGAATGCCGAGACGGCATTATCGAGGGAAAGGCAAATGAAAAAATGGAATCGGGTATGGAAACTCAAGCTTATTGAGGAACATAACCCCGAATGGGCGGATTTGTATGACAGCTTAACTACATGAGAAGATTGGCTTCCCGCCTTCGCGGGAATGACGGAAGCAGATTGGCTTCCCGCCGGAGTTTACCCCGTACTTGATACGGGGCGGGAATGACGGACAAAAAAACAAAAAATTGGGGGAACTCCTGTACGGCCTTGTGCTTGACTTTAGAAAAATGCATGCTTATCCTAACATGTATGGATAGGATACGGCTTGTCTACGACTCGTAGAGAGGAGCAGGACTTGACTCTTTTTACTCCAATCGTTTTTAATACGGTTACCCTATGAGGGCATTAGTTACAGGAGCAACAGGCTTTATTGGAAGCCACCTTGTAGAGGGGCTCTTGAAAAGGGGTTATGAAGTTTCGTGCCTTATAAGAAAAACCTCTGATTTAAGGTGGCTTGAAGGCCTGGATGTAAAATATATCTATGGCGACTGCTCTGATAAGGAGTCCCTCATTCAGTGCATAAGGGGTTTTGACTACATCTTCCACCTTGCAGGTTTAACAAAGGCTTCATCAAAAGAGGATTTATATTGTATAAACGCAAAGGGGACAGAAAATCTCATGGAAGCTGTTGCCAGGAACAACGAGGGGGTCAGGCGTTTTGTATACCTCAGCAGCCTTTCGGCTTTTGGCCCTGCCCTTAATGATAAACTGCCAAACGAGGAAATGAAACCGCATCCGGTGTCAGACTATGGCCTCAGCAAACTCAAGGGAGAAGATGCTGTCTTAAAATACAGAGACAGGGTTCCTGTCTCTATACTCAGGCCTGCTGCAGTATATGGGCCAAGAGACAGGGATTTTTTCCTGTTTTTTAAATTTGTCAGAAAGGGTATACTACCTAATTGGGGTGAGAGCCGGGTATCCCTTGTGTATGTGGATGACCTTGTAAATGCCATCATCCTGTGCGGGGAAAAAGAAAAATCAATTGGAGAGACTTATTTTATTTCAGACGGAATGATATACTCCAGCAGCGAGATAATAAATGAGATTGCATCGGCCTTTCAGGTAAGACCCACGCAGGTAAAACTGCCAAAGGCTATTTTGCCGGTAATAGCCTTTTTTGGAGAGAAGGTAAATAGGCTGAGAAAAAAAACCACCATGATAAACAGAGACAAAGTTAAAGAGATTACTTATCCGAATTGGTTCTGCGATATCTCAAAGGCAACGAGGGATATTGACTTTAAACCAAAGACAAACATAAAAGAAGGGATAAAATGGACAGCAGACTGGTACAGAATTCACAGATGGCTTTAACAGACATATTTGATAAGTGCTATAAGTTTACCACTGCCAGGGAAATAATGGATGCTGGCATCTATCCTTATTTCCGGGTAATAGAGAGCGCACAGGAGCCGGAAGTGACTGTTGGTGGTAGAAAAATGATAATGATTGGCTCTAACAACTACCTCGGACTCACGAATCACCCGAGGGTAAAAGAGGCAGCCATAGATGCCCTGAGGAAATATGGCAGTGGTTGTGCTGGCTCCAGATTTTTAAACGGAACCCTCGACATCCATGTGGAGCTTGAAAAGAAACTTGCCCGCTTTATGAGAAAAGAGGCTGCCCTGGTCTTCTCAACAGGATTTCAGACAAATCTCGGTGTAATATCTGCCCTTGTGGGCAAGGATGACGTAGTGCTGATTGATAAGATGGACCATGCCAGCATAATTGATGGCTGCAGGCTTTCTTTTGGTGAGATTAAAAAATACAGGCACAATGATATGGATGACCTCGAGAGGCTTCTTCAGCAATACAGCGACAGGGGGAAGTTAATAATTGTAGATGGCGTCTTCAGTATGGAAGGCGATATAGCCAATCTTCCCGCAATTGTGCGGCTTGCAAAAAAATACGGCGCCAGGGTGATGGTTGATGATGCCCATGGCATCGGAGTTCTCGGTAAGACAGGGCGTGGTACTGCTGAACATTTTGGCCTGGAAAATGATGTAGACCTGATTATGGGTACGTATTCCAAGTCGCTTGCATCCATAGGTGGTTTTATAGCTTCTTCCGAAAATGTAATACACTATATCAAACATTTTGCAAGGTCTCTTATCTTCAGTGCCAGCCCTCCGCCGGCCTCTGTGGCTTCTGTAAGCGCGGCTATAGATATAATTGAGGAAGAACCTGAGAGGAGAGAGAAGCTCTGGCACAACACAAAGAAAATGCTCGATGGTTTCAGGGCATTAGGGTTCGACACAGGGCAGAGTGAGACTCCAATAATACCGATAATTGTGGGTGAAGACCAGAAGGCATTTTTAATGGCCAAGATGCTCCATGACGAAGGCATTTTCGCCAATGTTGCTGTCAGCCCTGCTGTGCCCAATGGCAAGGCCCTTATCCGCACAAGCTACATGGCAACTCACACAGACGCACACCTCGACAGGGTGCTTGCAGCTTTTGAAAAGGTCGGCAGGGCATTAGGGATAATTTAATTGCTTGAAGTCCTGCCGGTAAGGGATAAGCGGGCATTTAAAGAATTCCTTATTTTCCCTTTCAGGCTTTACAGGGATAATCCCTTCTGGGTTTCACCACTTCTTTCTGAGCTCAGGGCACAGTTTTCTCCGGAAAACCCATTCTTCAAGCACGCTGAGATACTCCCTTTCATTGCTAAAATAGACGGAAAGACCGTTGGCAGGATTGTAGCCATCCATAACAAAAACTATATAGACTTTCATCAGGAGAATGCTGGTTTCTTCGGATTTTTTGAATGCATTGAAGACCTATCAGTTGCAAAAGCCCTCCTGAAAGAGGCATCTGACTGGCTTAAAAACAAAGGGCTGAACATTATGCGGGGGACTATGAACTTCTCGTCCAATGAAGAGTGGGGCCTGCTCATCAATGGGTTTGACAGCTCCCCGATGCTCATGATGCCCTATAACTTTCCCTATTATGCCGGACTGATGGAAGGATGCGGCCTCAAAAAGGCAAAAGACCTCTATGCATACATTATAGATATTCCTGATTCATTGCCTGAAAAGGCATTAAGGGTTGCGGATATTGCAGAGAGGCACAGAATTACTGTGAGGCCTATCAATACCAGGGCTTTCCATAAGGAAATGGCAGTCTTCAAACAGGTTTATAATTCCGTCCTGGAAAAAAATTGGGGCTTTATACCGATGGAGGAAGAAGAGATAGACTATATGGCATCGCGGCTGAAATCTATTATTGTAGATGAGCTCGCATTAGTGGCTGAGCACAATGGTGAGCCAATAGGCTTTATGCTCATCCTGCCGGATTTCAACTTTGTTTTAAAAAAACTCAAAGGGAGGCTTACACCCATTGGCATCCTCAAGGCACTGTGGTATTCGAGGAAAATAAAAGACCTGAGACTCCTTCTCCTCGGCGTTAAAGAGGGATACAGGAAACAGGGGGTTGACGCACTTCTATTCAGAGAGGGACTGAAGGCTATTAAGAAAAAAGGTGGGTATCAGAGAGTTGAATTCTCCTGGATACTCGAAGATAATATCCCTGTTCAGAGAATTGTGGAGATGTTTTTGGGGAGATTATATAAGACATATCGAATTTATGAGGTTATACTCTGAACAGAATCGCTGTCTCCTCCCGCCTCGGCGGAGGGCAAGAGGCGAAAAGGTATTTATGATAAACAAATTTCTAAGACTCCTATTTCCAGAATCCTGCCCCATTTGTAAAGGGCCGGCAATGGAGCACAGGACATCTCCAATCTGCCCTGCATGCTGGGGAGAGATTTCTCCTTACAGCGACCCCTCCTGCAAAAGGTGCGGCAAACCGCTGGTTTCTGATGTTTCCATTATCTGTGGCGAATGCATAGAGGATGAGCCTGCATTTGAGTGGGCGAGGAGTTTTGGCCTGTACGAAGGAATTCTCAAGGAGGCTATAAATCATTTTAAGTATTACGGCAAAAAAAGATTGGCAAAACCAATTGGTGATTTTTTGTTGAAAATTGACTTGCCTGTCTCCTCAGGCGACTCGCCGTGGCGAGGGGTGGATGCTATTGTGCCAGTCCCCATGCACCACAGGAAACTCAAGCAGAGGGAATTTAACCAATCAGCACTCCTGGCCAGGGAGCTATCATTAAAAAATAAACTGCCCATGCTCCTGAACTGCCTTATCAAAGTTAAAGATACAATGCCTCAGGTGGGGCTTGGCGCAAAGGAGCGAGCTAAGAACATAAAAAGGGCCTTTGAGGTTAGAGACAGGGCATCGGTTCATGGCATGAGAATCGCCCTTGTTGATGATGTGTACACAACCGGCGCAACTGTCAGAGAATGTGCGAAGGTTTTAAAGAGAGCCGGGGCAAAAGAGGTCTATGTAGTTACCGTTGCCCATGGAGGTGGCGATTTATAGTGTTTAAAATTTTACAGAAACAATCTCTCGCACCGAAGATCGACATGATGATTATAGATGCCCCTTATATAGCGAGGCACGCGAGGGCAGGGAATTTTGTTGTGTTAAGACTTAATGAGAAGGGCGAGAGAATCCCCTTGACCATCGCAGATTGCGATTCAAAAAATGGGACTATAACTATTATCTTCCAGAAAGTAGGAAAGACAACAGAGGCCCTCGGCAGGTTAAATCCTGGGGACACAATCAGGGATGTTACAGGCCCCCTCGGGCACCCCACACCTATAGAGAAATATGGGACCTGCGTTGTAGTAGGAGGTGGGATTGGAATGGCTACCATTTATCCTGTTGCAAAGGCACTCAAAGAAGCAGGTAACAGTATTACAGCCATTATGGGTGCGAGGACAAAGGAGCTTTTGTTCTGGGAAGAAAGATTAAGACGATACTCTGATGAGCTTTTAATTACTACTGATGATGGCAGTTATGGCAGAAAAGGACTTGTCACCGATGTTTTAAAAGAGGTTATCAGTAAAAAGGCCATTTCCCTGGTCCTGGCTGTCGGGCCTGTAAGGATGATGAAGGCTGTTTCAGATTCCACAAGGTTTTATGGAATTAAAACCCTGGTCAGCCTTAACCCATTGATGGTGGAAGGCAGCGGTATGTGTGGTGCATGCAGGGTCAGGATTGGTGGTAAGACAAGGTTTGCCTGCATTGATGGTCCTGAGTTTGACGGCCATGAGGTGGATTTCGAGGAGCTGGAAAACAGGCTCAAGTTTTACAAAGAAGAGGAAGGATTAGCCTATAAATTATTTCTCGAATAAGCGGTTGAGGGAAAGGGAGAATGAAAATTAGTCAGGCGAGACGCCTGACCTACTTCTTTAGAATATACGTATTCACCAGTAGGACAGGCGTCCCGCCTGTCAGAAAGGGTATTTTCAGGACAGATTGAAAGTGAAAATGGGACACAGAGAGCCTGACAAGAGAATTAAAGACTTTGAAGAGGTCTCCCTCGGCCTGAGCGAGGAAGATGCCCTGTTAGAGGCTACGCGATGCCTTCAGTGTAAGAAGCCAAAATGCGTAGCAGGCTGCCCCGTTGAAATTGATATACCTTCATTTATAGCAATGATTAGAGAGCGTGATTACCCCGGTGCATTGAGAAAGATACGGGAGTTTAATAACCTCCCTTCAATATGCGGCAGGGTGTGCCCTCAGGAGACGCAGTGTCAGGGCCGCTGCATCCTCGGCAAAAAAGGCATACCCATTTCAATTGGTGCCCTTGAGCGTTTTGTTGCAGATTATGAAACAGCTATGGGTATATTGGACATTGGTGCGGTTCAACCTCCAAATGGCCACAGGGTTGCAGTTATTGGCTCTGGTCCAGCCGGGCTGACTGCTGCAGCAGACCTTGCAAGGCTTGGATATGGTGTGACAATATTCGAGGCCCTCCATGAACCAGGGGGTGTCCTCCTCTATGGCATTCCAGAGTTCAGGCTGCCAAAGAGGATCCTCCAGAGAGAGATAGATTATGTCTGTCGGTTCGGGGTAAAGATTGTCGTTAATCAAGTTATAGGGAGGACCCAAAAGGTCAATGAACTTTTTGAAGAAGGTTACAAAGCAGTATTCATAGGCGTTGGCGCTGGCTCTCCTAAATACCTCAGCATTCCAGGCGAGAACCTGAATAATGTCTATTTCGCCTCTGAATTTCTGACAAGGGTCAACTTAATGAAGGCATACCTCTTTCCTGAATATGATACCCCTATCAAAAAAGCTCGCAGAGTTGCTGTTATAGGTGGAGGGAATGTTGCTATGGATTCAGCAAGGACTGCCTTAAGGCTCGGTGCAGATAAGGTTTATGTAATTTACAGGAGGACTGAGGAGGAGATGCCATCAAGGCGTGAAGAGATTGAAAATGCAAAAGAAGAGGGCATCGAATTTTGTTTTCTTTCTAACCCGAAGCTGATACTTGGAGATGCCAGGGGATGGGTGAGGGCGATTGAGTGTGAACAGATGGGCCTCGGAGAGCCTGATGCATCTGGAAGGAGGAGCCCTGTGCCTGCAGGTCAGGAGTACTGCATTGAGGTTGACCAGGTGATAATTGCTATTGGCCAGCGTTCAAACCCGGTTCTTGTCCGCTCTATTGAGGGGCTTAAGCTCTGGGGTGAAGGATATATAGTTGTAAATAAAGAGGGGAAGACAAATCTTAAAGGACTCTATGCTGGCGGCGACATAACAACAGGAGCGGCCACTGTCATAAGCGCAATGGGTGCAGGTAAGAAGGCAGCAAGGGCGATTGATAGATATATTATGGCCCGCAGAGAATCTCTCCCACAGCCTTCTGAGTCATCTCCGAGTCGGAGTAAGCCTCAATAACTGTGTCGGCCTTCAGTTTATCAAGGGAATAAGGGCAGCAGAAGGCTACAACCAAAGAGTATCTTGAATTCCTTATTGCCTTTTTAAGTATGTCCTTTAACTTCACACTTAATCCGCTTCTGCCTTTCCATGCAGATATTTTTGAAAAGACAGCAATGATGAGTGGTTTCCCTGAAATGGAATTTAAAAGTGTAATCCCCCTCTGTCCCCCTTTACTAAAGGGGGATGTAGGGGGATTATGTTTTTGCTGACCCATTGGCATAATTGTTTTATTATCAACATAGAAAATTTTTATTTTTTTGTATCTCTTTTTAAGGGCATTGACAAAAGGCTTGCCTGATTTATTGTTATCATCATCAATAATAAGGATAGCCGGCGAAGCAATCCCATTCTCCCGGAATTGCGGTGTGGTTATTGATTTTTGAGTAAGTTTATATGCCAAATCATAACTTGATTTTGATTCGATACTGCGAACGGTCAACGGTGAACGGTGAACTTTATTTAACTCCTTCTTTACTTTGATAATCCTCTGATAAGATTCTTCTACCCTCGGTTTTAGCCCTTCCCACCTTGAGGCTAAACAATCTATTACTTTCTCAGGATTGCTGGGATGAAGGATTATGTCTGCACCTGCCTTTATTGCCTTAAGGCATGCCTCTTCTTCTTTGAGTTTAATAGCATGCATATTCATTGCATCTGTAATCACAAGTTCTTTAAATCCCATTTTATCCCTTAAAAGCCCTTTAATGGTTTTTTCTGAAAGGCTTGAAGGAAATCCTGAATCAATGGCTGGCACCTTTAGATGACCTATCATAATCATCTTAACCCCTGCTTTTACTGCCTGAGAAAATGGATACAGCTCAACATCCCAGAGCCTTTTCATATCTGCCTTTACAACTGGTAGCTCCCTGTGAGAATCCTTGCTTGTATCACCATGTCCTGGAAAATGTTTTGCGCAGGCAATAAGTCCATGTCTTTGAAAACCCTTTATAAATTCATTTCCAAACCACGCGACCTTTTCTGGATTATCAGAAAACGCCCTTGTGCAGATTATAGGATTTTCAGGATTTGTGTTTACGTCAAGAACCGGAGAAAATATGACATTGATTCCTACAGCCTTTGCCTCTTGTGCAATAATACTTATCGACCTTCTTAAGAGTTTAATGTCCTTTGTGTTTCTTTGATTGATTGCCTGTGCAATAGCCATTGCAGGAGGGAAAAGGGTTCCTCCCTTTATTTGCTGGCCAAGTCCCTGCTCAAGGTCAGAGGATATAAAAAGGGGAATGGGAGCGCTGTCCTGTAATTTTTTAATTGCCTTGCTAACCTCTTTAAATTCACCACCAAAAACAATAAAACCACCAATGCCTTTTTTTACAAGTGATTGATAGTATTTAAACTTTTTATTAATCTGCCCGCCATCAAGCCGCGCAATTATGAGCTGTGCAATTTTCTTTTTTATATCCATGTGCATAAGGTAGCATTACTAAACTGCCTCTACCATTACCTCTTTTCTGAAGATGAGTCTGTCCTCTTCCATATCCACCTCTACCCTATCTCCCTCTTTAAAGGTCCCATCGAGGAGCTTTGTGGCGAGGGGATTTAAGATTTCTCTCTGAATTGCCCGTTT
>JACROP010000128.1 GCA_016214385.1 Nitrospirota bacterium | reverse complement strand
CCCTGAACTGCTTTGACAGGATATTTGCAAGCTCTTCAAATCTTTCAATGGGCCATGTGTTCTCAGGCTTATTGTTGCTGATATTGAATACAACGATGTTGCTATCTGTCTGGATTTTGTTCTCTTTAAAGAAGTTTTTGATTTTATTTCTTGAGTCATGCGCAATCTCAATGCTTGTATCCTTTACTAAATCTTTTATCCCTATAGTTTTTATGAATTCAAAAAGTGCGTCTATCTGGTGCATGGACTTCCAGCTTTTATACCCTTTTACAGGCATATTGTAACAGAGCTGGAGTGGATGCCATGTTTCAGGTATGCATCCAACGCGCATCCTTGCCTTACTTATCATGGTTATCAATGCTATTGTTGAAGAAAAACCTATCTTCAATGCTATTGCAAGATCAAACTTCTCTTTGTTCTGTCTAAAGATATTCCAATGACCAATGTATTTATTTTTATAGATGCCATCTCCTTTTTTATACGTGATTATCCTGTCTATAAAAGACGCACCCTCAATTATTCCTGCATTTGTGCTATCAGCGAGAACAGTAATATGTGCCTGTGGAAATTCTCTGCGTATGGTTTTAAATACAGGAATAGCACATATCATATCTCCGATGTTGTTACGCCTTATGATAAGAATGTTTTTGATATTGTTCTTATCTATTTTTATCATTTCTGATTCCTCAAAATTCTTAACGCTAATTTAAATGTCAAATGACAGCAGAGTAGTTGTCATTCCGAACGAAGTCCTGACCCAAATGGTACAGGGCGAAGTGAGGAATCTTATCATTTCGCTCAGAGCTTGCCCCTGTTTTCAGGTTCCTTTGTAACATGAAAATTTGCTCAGGATTTTTAAGGCGACCTCTTTCACATCATCCGGTTTAATAGCCATCATACATTCCCTCAACTCTATTCCCTCACACATACCTTTTTTGCATGGCTTGCAGGGCATGTCTTTTGAAATAACTATATGGCCCTGACCGTAGGGCATCCATTCTTCCCCTGTCGGCCCAAACAGGGCAATAACAGGTGTTCCAACTGCTGCAGCGATGTGCATAGGTGCAGAGTCAACTCCCAAAAACAAATCAGATGCCTCTGAAATTGCGGCAAGTTCTTTAATGGTGGTCTTACCACAGAGGTCTAACAGAGACGAGGGACGAGGGACGAGGGACGAGCATAAAGACAAAATCCTTTTTGCCTTTTCCATCTCTTTATTATCAGGGGCAGATGTTACAATTACCTTTATTCCCTTATCAATCAGCCAGCTTATCACCTCTGCCATATACTCGTCTTTCCAGCATTTAAAAAGCCATTTCGATGTTGGATGGACATGGACAATCAAATCCCCCCATCCCCCCTTTGCTAAAGGGGGGATTCTTTTAATGTTATGTTCCTCAAAAACCTTTCTTACAAACATCCTGGCATCTTCAGGAATGAAAAAATCTATGGTAAGATTCTCTGCATTAATACCAAATTGTCCAACAACATCAAGATTCTGCAATACCAGATGTCTCTGTTTATCAATGTTTGCAAAATGTGTATAGAGATATTTCTTGCCAATAAATCCTTTTTTGCCAGGATTGCCAGCCAATCTATACCGCGCCCCTGATAAAAAAGATATAATTGCCGCCCTATCTCCTCCTGTGAGGTCAACTGTCATATCAAAACCTTTAGCCCTTATTTCTTTTAAGAAACTAATCTCCTTCATAAAACGTTTGCCTGCAGGTAAGCTTTTTATTGCCCTGTCAAATACTATCAACTCATCAATAACAGCGTTACCTGTTAGCACATCCTCTGTGCCTGAGTTTACAAGGACAGATACAGTGGTTTCAGGAAAGGTTTTTTTCAATGCCCTTATTGTAGGCACTATCAGGAGGACATCCCCGATGTGTCTGAATTTTACAACAAGGATTTTTTTAACGCCTTTGAATATAGGAGTATATGTCATACCTTCAGAAATAAGTTTTATAAGTCTTATCTGTAGGATTCACGCCTGTGATATGCGGCTGTCATATATACTATTTTAGTTTTTTCATCTATCTCATAAAAAAACCGCCAATCACCAACCCTGTAACGCCATGTTTCAGGTTCCCAGTTGCTAAGTTTCTTAATGTTTTGTCCGTAATGAGGTTCTTTTCTTAATTGGGGATAAACATATGAAAGTAATTTGGCTTCAATTTTTAAGGCGGTGCTTTTAGTAATATCTTTTAAATTCTGCCTGAAGTTATTCGTTCCAAATATTTTGTATTTATCCAATAAGTTGACCTCTTTTTGCTTTAGCGTCTGAAGATCCTTTGCGAAGTCTTGCCAAGAGTTTTTTATTGCTTAAAATCTCTGCCATTTCCAATTCGTCAGTAAAGACTGCCTCCTTAATATAACTCAATGCTGCGCTTTCTATAAAATTAGAAATTGGACGTCTTTCAGCATCAGCAAAATTTTTTATTTTTTTGTATGCCTCATCATCTAATCTTATAGTTACGGTTTTTCCCATATCTCCTCCTTGGATTTTATTTTATTCAATTATATTCAAAATAATTCATTTAAGTCAAGCCTTACAATGTGCTAAGGCAATTGTTTCTATAACCTTGTTAACTGATCTTTCAATAGAATAGCCCTCTACTTTAATTCGTGCCTTTTTACCCATCTCCTCAGTCTGCTGCAGAACAGTTGAAATCTTCTCTGCAAATGCACCTGCATCTAAAGGATTATCTATTATAAACCCATGAACCCCATTCTCAATAAGCTCTGAGGCACCATTATACCTGGTGGTTATTACCGGCAGGCCTGATGCCATTGCCTCAAGCGTTGCATTGCTGAAGGGGTCGTATATTGTCGGAAGCACAAAGACATCAGCAATAGCATACAGTTTTTCTACCTCCTGTTCAGGTCCTCTGAAAGTGACGTCTCTATCTATCCCGAACCTTTTGCACACAGAGGAATACAACTCTATCTTTCCCTTTCCAGCAATTATAAGCCTTTTGTCCCGATGCTTCGGGACTAATAAAGAAAATGCCCTTAATAGAGTTATCAGGCCTTTCCTCTTAAAGTCAGAGCCGACAAATAAAATAACCCTGTCTTCTTTTATTTTAAAAGAACTCTTCAGGTTTTTTTTCTCCTCTGAGGACGCTGGCTTAAACCTCTGGAGGTCAACGCCATTATAAATTACCTTTATTTTTCCCTCTGGGAGCGAATAGTTTTTGGCTATATCCTTTTTAACCATCATGGAATTGGCTATGATAATCTTTGAGTTCAAAAAACACTGCCTTTCAAGGGAAAGCAAAGCAATATGATGCGGATTTAAGAAAAAGCTCAGCCTTTTATATAAAGGCTCGATAGCTCCACGCCTCCTCAGCCACTCCCTGTGACATCCATCTCCTGCCCTGTAAATATCCTGATAAAGAGTGCGTTCAAAGCTCATGATACAGTCAAACGGCTCCCTCATCAAAAGGCTTTTAGCCTTCATTGCAAAGTGGAGATTTGACAGGAAGGATGGTTTCTTAAGTATATTAATCAGATGTGTCGCTGCTTTATTTTCTGGCCACAATGCTGTGAAAATATGAACCTCATGGCCTTCATTCTGAAGCCTCTCCATAACAAGACTGAGGTAATTCTCTGCGCCGCCAAAAGGGTTATAATGTTTGCGGATAAGCGCTATCTTCAATTTTTCAAATTACCTCACCAATTGTTTTTCCTTCCTGCTTTGCTGTATTATATCAGACAATCAAGGCTGTTACATGAAATTACTTAAATCCAGCGATAAGAAGGGTTGACTTGAGATGAACGCAGATTATATCTGTGACTATCTGCAAGAAATCTGTGATAATCTGTGTTTTAGTTTATGGCAACAATGATTGAGGATTTTTTAAAGGGCAACAAAACTATTGCTATTGTGGGGCTTGGCTATGTAGGCCTTCCATTGGCCATTGAGTTTGGCAGAACTTTTAAGCAGGTCATCGGCTTTGATATTAAAAAAGACCGCATAGAGCAGCTCTCAAGCAGCATAGATGTAACAGGCGAAATATCAAAAAATGAGATTCTCGCATCAAAGGTAGAATTTACCAGCAATTCTGAAAGGCTGCGAGAGGCCGCAGTAATAATTGTGGCTGTGCCGACCCCGATTGATGAACGCAAGATTCCAGAACTCAGCCATCTCAGGAATGCCTCTGAAACAATCGGGGAAAACATCTCCAGAGGCACAATTGTAGTGTATGAATCAACAGTTTACCCGGGGGTGACAGAAGAGTTTTGTGCGCCAATCATCTCAGACTTCTCAGGTCTTACCTGTGGCAGAGATTTTAAAATAGGTTATTCTCCTGAAAGAATCAACCCAGGCGACAAACTCCATACACTACCAAACATTGTAAAGGTAGTGGCAGCCCAGGACGAGGAAACTGCAGAGCTCCTCGCCCAGCTCTATGGGGCAGTTGTTAAAGCAGGAATCCACAAGGCACCCAATATCAAAACAGCTGAAGCAGCAAAGGTGATAGAGAATATACAGAGGGACCTCAATATTGCACTTATAAACGAATTGAGCATTATTTTCCATAGACTTGACCTTGACACAAAAGAGGTCCTCGCTGCAGCATCCACAAAGTGGAACTTTCTACGCTTTGAACCAGGCCTTGTTGGAGGCCACTGCATAGGGGTAGACCCTTATTACCTTACTTTTAAGGCACAGGCAGTTGGCTATCATCCTGAGGTAATTCTTTCAGGCAGGAGGATTAATGACAGCATAGGCAAATACATAGCAGAGCAGACCGTTAAACAGCTCATAGCCTCAAACAGGGCAGTGAAGGGGAGCAAAATCCTTATCCTCGGCCTGACCTTTAAGGAAAACATCCGTGACATAAGGAATACAAAGGTTTTAGATATTTACAATGAGCTCAAGGATTACGGCGTGGAGGTTTTTATCCACGACCCCCATGCCTTAAAGAAAGAGGTTCTGGAGACATATGGAATTTCTCTCATAGAGAGGCCTGAGGATGCTACTCCTTACGATGGAATAATCTTAGCTGTAAAACATACGGCATATAGAAATTTTGCAATTGAATATTTAAAAACCCTCTGCAATGGCAGCCCTGTCCTTATTGATATAAAGGGTTTGTTTGAGCCTCATATTTCAGAAAAAGCAGGCTTTCACTACTGGAGGCTATAACTCAAAAGTAAGAAGTGAGAAGGGGTAAAAGTAATTTAACATGAAAAATATACTCATTACAGGCTGTGCAGGATTCATTGGCTGGAAGGTCTCTGAAAGGCTGCTTAAAAATGGCTCCACAGTCCTTGGTATTGATAATATAAACGATTATTATGACGTGAGGCTAAAAGAATGGAGGCTCGGTAGTTTAAAGGATAAAGCAAATTTTATTTTCCATAAGTCGGATATATGCGATTATCATTTTTTAAGGGGGCTGTTCTCAAGAAATAAGATAGATGCGGTCATTAATCTTGCTGCGAGGGCAGGGGTAAGGGCTTCGGTTGAAAATCCATGGGCCTACCTTGACACCAATGTAAAAGGGACGTTGAATCTCCTCGAATGCTGCAGGGAATTTGGAGTCAAAAAGTTTGTCCTTGCCTCTACATCAAGCATTTACGGCCTGGACAAAATGCCATTTAAGGAAGATATTAAGACCGATACACCACTTGCCCCATACTCTGCTACAAAAAAGGGGGCCGAAGCTTTATGCTACTCATATCATTACCTATATGGTATTGATCTATGTGTTTTAAGGTATTTCACTGTGTATGGACCTGCTGGCAGGCCTGACATGAGCATATTTAAGTTCATTAAAAACATAGATGCAGGAATAGCAATACCAGTTTTTGGAGATGGTAACCAGACCAGGGATTTTACTTACATCGATGATATTGCAGATGGGACAATAAAGGCTCTGAAACCAACAGGTTATGAGACAATAAATCTTGGAAGCGACCACCCTGTAAAACTCAAATATGTGATTAAACTCATTGAAAAGAATCTTGGCAAAAAAGCAAAAATTAAAACCCTCCCAAGGCACCCTGCTGATGTTACTGCTACATGGGCTCATATAGAAAAGGCAAAAAAACTTCTTGGCTGGAAACCAAAGACCTCTATCGAACAGGGGGTAGAGAAGACAGTCAAGTGGTTTCTGGATAATAAGAAGTTTTTAAAGGGATTAAAGTGGTAACGAGAACGAATCAAAAAATCTGTGCCCTTCAGTGTATTTCCACAAAGTTATTCTGAAGCACATAAGACTGTTCTTTTTTGAAACTATCAAAGGCTCCATTTCTAATAGCGTCCCGCATTTTTTTAAAAAAGCTCAGATAAAAATAAAGATTATGAAGGGTATTTAGCCTCATTGAAAGGATTTCTTTATAACCCGCTTTTGGCAATTCAAGTATACGAAACGGCTATATTAATAATAATTGAGCAACACAACTGTTTATATTTTAAATATTTTCTACTCTGTGTTAAATATTAAAATATTTTAATATTTATAAAGAGTATTGACATAACAAAATATTTTTCTTATACTTGTAGTAACTATGAAGAATGCTTTTCCTATTAAACTATTACGAACTTTGGCAAGAGAGATATTCGCTGGCGTTTCACTTTATAATATTCATGAATATAAAGGGACCGAAACCTTACCAACAATAAACATTAAGGATATTTTTGATGGTCAAATTAATGAAGCAAATCTGTCCCACATTCACACAATTAACCTCAAAAATATAAAAAAAAGTATGGTATTGCCTTATGATGTAATTATTACATCACGTGGCACACAACTAAAAATAGCTGCCATTCCGAACTCTCTAAACCAGGCAGTTATCACATCAAATTTAATTGCAATCAGGCTTGGCGAGCAAATGTTGCCGGGTTTCTTGGCTGCTTATCTTAAAAGTACGGTTGGACAACAGGCGCTTCTTTCCCGTGCAACTTCATCTACAACACAATTAGTGCTGACTATTTCACAGATAGAAGAAATGAAAGTCCCTGTTCCGCCGTTGTCTTTGCAGGAGAAAATTGCTAATTTTGCTAACGCAGTGGAAGAGCAATATCGTCTAAGCATAGAATCTGCAAATTT
>JACROP010000127.1 GCA_016214385.1 Nitrospirota bacterium | reverse complement strand
ATGTTTCAGGCATTCAGCTTTTACATCATCCCGACCTGATGCCTATCTGGTGGTCATTGGCTCTTGGGGCATGTCTCGGCGGAAACGGCACTGCAATAGGCGCATCGGCAAATGTCATAGTAGTTGGCATGTCTGAGAAGCTCGGAAAGAAGATATCATTTGGAAAGTTTATGCTCTACGGCATGCCATTGATGATAATGACTGTTGTTATTTCGACCGTGTATGTCTGGCTGAGGTATTATGTGTTGAAGATATAATTGAGAGGCAGCGA
Source organism: Nitrospirota bacterium (assembly GCA_016214385.1). Classification (NCBI taxonomy): domain Bacteria; kingdom Pseudomonadati; phylum Nitrospirota; species Nitrospirota bacterium. Next base: position 4,360 of record JACROP010000127.1, on the reverse strand, counting down.
AAAGCTGCCTTTTTTGCCTTTTTTGTGTGTATTTGATAGGCATAAAAAATTATTCTATTATATGCATAAGGAGGCGTTTCATGAGAGCTACTATAGAAATAGACGATAGGCTTTTTGAGGAGGCAAAAAAACTTACCTCAGTAAAGACCAAAAAGGAACTTATTAATTTATCACTGAGGGAACTTATAAGGAGGAAGAAAATAGAACATCTTTTTCTCTACCCCTTTCTTGTCGTCCTTGATTTTAATTCTTCATTTGTTATAAAGTTTAAAGATTTTTTTCAAGATGGACCCGGAGAGTTATTTATACATAGGTGTTTTATTTTTTATTTCGGGTGTGGCAATTTCTTTGCTGCCGCTTTCGAAGGTTAAAAACTACACCTATATCCTTTCTGCCCTCGGCTCTGTAGGCTTTGCTTTATTAAGCCTGTATTTATTATTTGCCACGCCTGTAAATCTGTTTTCCATTCCTATTTCATCCGTTTTTGATTTTGCCTTTGGCGGTGACGCAATCTCAGGACTTTTTGTTCTGGCAATATCCATCCTCACATTTGCTGTATCAATATATTCCATTGGATATACAAAAGACCTGAAGAATAAAGGTCTGATGGGATTTCTATTTAATATTTTTATCCTGAGCATGTATGCGGTTATCCTTTCAGGAAATATAATCACATTTCTCATATCATGGGAGACTATGTCTATCGTCTCCTATTTTCTTGTAACCTTTGACAGGAACGAGAAATCAGCAAAGGCAGGACTTATCTATGCAGTGATGACCCACATCGGAACTGCCTTTATAGTAGCCCTTTTCCTGATCCTCTACAAACAGACAGGAAGCATGAGCTTCTCGGATATGAAGGGACTCTCTTCACAAATACCTGAGAATTTAAAACATTTAATATTTATCTTCTCTATTATTGGTTTTGGCACAAAGGCAGGAATAATGCCTCTCCACACATGGCTTCCGAGGGCACATCCCGCAGCCCCTTCAAATATCTCATCCCTTATGTCAGGGGTGATGATAAAGACTGGAATCTACGGATTTATAAGGATAAGCATGGATATAATGGGGCAGGGTCCTGAATGGTGGGGAATAGTCATACTTATAATCGGGGCCATTTCTGCTGTTTATGGCGTTTTGTATGCCCTGATGGAAAACGACATAAAGAGGCTCCTTGCATATTCAAGCGTTGAGAATATAGGGATTATCCTACTTGGTATCGGAGCCTCAATGGTATTTAAGAGTCATGGCCTTTATAATCTTTCTGCCATCGGCCTTATAGCAGCACTTTATCATATATTCAACCATGCCGTGTTCAAGGGGTTGCTCTTTTTAGGTTCTGGCTCTGTGATGCATGCAACTCATACGAAAAATATGGAGAAAATGGGCGGGCTCATTAAATCAATGCCCTACACAGGGTTATTTTTTCTTATAGGTTCTGTTTCCATATGTGCCCTTCCTCCATTTAATGGCTTTGTGAGTGAATGGCTTACATATCAGTCGCTGCTGCTCGGTTTTAAGTCTCCATCAATCACATCGAAGATAATATCTCCCCTTGGCGGCGCTGCTCTGGCACTCACAGGTGCCCTTGCTGCTGCATGTTTTGTAAAGGCATTCGGCATATCCTTTCTGGGAATGCCGAGGAGCCATCATGCAGAGAATGTAAAGGAATCATCCCCATCAATGGTAGCAGGAATGGCTTTTCTTGCCGTGCTGTGCCTTGTATTCGGCATATTCCCCGGCTCTGTCATATCGGTGATTTCTCCTGCCTCTTTTCTCATTACAGGTTCATACGGCATATTATCAGAGAAAGGCTTTCTGAATATAAGTGAAACCTTGTCGGCTCTTTCGCCCCTGGCAATACTCATTACAATGATTATCATGTTTATTGCTACTGGTATATTTATTCTCACTGTCGGAGGCAAAAGGAAGGTAGCCTATGGTGACTCGTGGGATTGTGGGATTCCTGCTCTTAATGCAAGGATGCAGTATACAGCAACAGCATTTATAAAGCCCATAAAGCTTATATTTAAGAGAATCTATCTTCCGAGGAGGGAACTTAAAGTCTCCTATATTGTAAAACCATTTTTTGTAAAGTCCATAAAATACAGCAGCGAAATAACACCCTTTTTTGAAAAATATGTATATGAGCCTGTTATAGTTTTTATCCACTGGATTGCAGGGAGGGTGAGACTGCTTCAATCAGGCAGCCTTCACCTTTATCTTGGCTATATTTTGGTGACACTAATACTGCTTTTGATATTCGGGACATAATACTGAATTGAAAATTGCAAATTGAAAATTGAAAAATATGGAAACAGTAATTTTAAAATTTAAAATTTTCAATCTTCGATTTGCAATGGAGCGATAGCGACATGGAATATTTTCAGTTTCTAATAATCATTTTATTTTCTCCGCTCATCAACGGAGTGATAAAGAAACTCAAGGCAAATATGCAGGGTAGGATCGGGCCTGGCATATTCCAGCCATATTACGACCTAATAAGGCTATTTAAGAAGGATATGGTGATATCCAGTGTTACATCATGGATATTTAAAGCAACGCCATACATAGTATTTACATCCACAATTGCTGCTTCGATGATTGTCCCTGTTATAACCACAAAGGCATCCCTCGGAATGATGGGAGATGTCATAGCATTGATTTATGTCTTTGCCCTCGGAAGGTTTTTCATGGCCCTTGCAGGCATTGATGCAGGGACAGCTTTCGGCGGAGAAGGCAGCAGCAGGGAGATGACTGTTGCAATCCTTGTTGAGCCGATGATGATGTTAAGCATATTCACTGCAGCCATATCAGCAGGCTCCACAAATATAGCCAGGATTGCGGAAACCCACGGCATATTTTATTCTCCGTCCCACATCCTTGCCCTGTCTGCATTTATGGTGGCAATAATCGCAGAGACAGGGAGAATCCCTGTTGATAACCCTGACACACATCTTGAGCTTACCATGATTCATGAAGGGATGCTCCTTGAATACTCAGGAAGATACCTTTCACTCATGGAATGGGCACATTACATGAAGCAGATGCTTTTATTCACCCTTGCTGTTGACATATTCTTCCCAATCGGGATTGCAAATAATACCGAAATTTCAGGTCTTGCAGTGTCATCCGGAGTTTATATTTTTAAAATACTTCTCATGGCATTTTTAATGGCATTGATAGAGTCAACAAGGGCGAAGATGAGGTTTTTCCAGTTGCCGTCTCTTCTCGGAGGTGCATTTGTGCTTGCTTTGCTTTCGCTTTTAACTTACATAATGATGGGGAAATAGCGACATTCTGCGAATGTCGAATTGAAAATTGAAGATTGTAAAGTGATAGAAAAAGCAAACCAACTTTCTGAAAGATTATTGGATTATGGGGTTAAGATAATAAAACTTACTCTGAAACTTGAAAAGACATTTGCTGGGAAACATATAGCTGGGCAATTATTACGCTCAGGAACTTCCGCTGGAGCCAATTATGAAGAGGCATGCGGTGCACAAAGTAGAGCAGATTTTGTACATAAACTCCAGATTGTTATGAAAGAGCTTCGTGAATCATTATATTGGCTGAGGTTAATTCAGAAATCCGGAATATCAAGCAGCGAAGATTTAAATGACCTCATTGATGAGACAAAGCAATTGAGTAATATTATTGCTAAATCGTTAATTACGGCGAAAAGAAAATGTTCAGTTTGAAATTTTCAATCTTCAATTTTCAATTTTCAATTTCTAATGGAGCATAGCGACATGAAGAACTGGATTCAGGCATTTTCTGTAATCGATTTCATATCAGTGGGGATACTCCTTACTGCCATTTCGATGAATGCCCTTAAGAGGCTTGAGTCATGCGTTAAGGCATATAGCCTGAATTCATGGCTCCTTTCATTATTGATTGGTATTGTTGCATTCATGGTTGGAGAGACCCATCTATATGTCGCATCCATTGTTACCCTTTTGAGCAAAGGTCTTTTGATACCAATGTTTCTCAGAAAAATCGTAAGACAGATGAAGGTTACACATGATGTGGAACCATATATAAGCAATCCCTTATCTCTTACTATATCAGGAATACTTGTAGCTGTTGTTTATGCATCATTAAGCGAAGGTATATTTGTTACAGGGTTTTCGAGGAATGTCCTCCAGATCTCAATTGCCGTAATACTGATCGGGCTTTTCATAATGATAACGAGGAGGAAAGCGATAACACAGGTCATAGGACTTCTGATTATGGAGAACGGGCTTTTCCTTGCCGGGTTCTCACTGACCTTTGGGATGCCGATGGTCATAGAGCTTGGAGTTTTATTCGATATGCTGATGGGAGTCATAATTTTAGGATTCTTCGCCGTGCAGAT
>JACROP010000126.1 GCA_016214385.1 Nitrospirota bacterium | reverse complement strand
AGTGACGAGTGACGAGTTATTATATTTACTTGTCTCTTGTCTCTTGTCTCTTGTCTCTATCTTTATGGCTTCTTCTACTAAAAGCTCTGTCTCAGGCCTTGGGATTAAGACCCCATGCCCGACTCTGATTCTAAGTCCCAGGAATTCTACATATCCCAGAATATACTGAATGGGTTCGTGTTTGAGCCTTCGCTTGAGTAAGGCTTCGATGGTCTTTATCTGGATTTCATCAAGTTCAGGATTATCCCTGTACAATCTAACTCTATCAATCCCAAGGCCATGGGTTATAAGGATTTCAGCCTCTTTCCCGGCATTCTCAATGCCGAATTTTTTTAGAGCAGTAACGCAGCAGCTCAGTAGCCCTGCTGCTCTGGTGCTTTGTTGTTCTGCATTGAGCCTGCCGAATATGTTTTTTTCCTTCAGTAGATGCAATTAGAGTTCTTTCAACCTCTCAGCCTGGTAATAGGTAATCAGGCTTTCTATCATCTCATCGAGGTCTCCCTCAATAACCATTTCGAGTTTGTGCAGGGTCAGGCCAATCCTGTGATCAGTTACCCTGTTCTGCGGAAAGTTATATGTCCTTATCCTTTCGCTCCTGTCGCCTGTGCCCACCTGGGTCTTTCTCTCAAGCGCCCTCTCCTTTTCCTGACGCTCAAGCTCTGCCTCAAGCAGTCGTGACCTCAAGACCTTCATGGCCTTTTCTTTATTTTTAATCTGGGACCTCTCGTCCTGACACTGGACAATCATGCCAGTTGGTATGTGAACTATCCTGACTGCTGAGTAGGTTGTATTCACACTCTGGCCTCCAGGGCCTGAGGCGCAGTAGGTGTCAATCCTTAAATCTTTTTCATCTACTTTTATATCAACATCCTCTGCCTCTGGCAAGACTGCTACAGTTGCAGCAGAGGTGTGAATCCTGCCGGAGGCCTCTGTCACAGGTACCCGCTGCACTCTGTGGACCCCGCTCTCGTATTTAAGCCGGCTGTAAGCACCCTTTCCCTGAATAGAAGCAATGACCTCCTTCAGGCCTCCAAGGCCTGTGGGGCTGGAGTCAATCATATCTACTTTCCAGCGTTTTTTTTCAGCGTATTTGCAGTACATTCTAAAAAGGCTTGCAGCAAAGAGGGCAGCCTCTCCCCCTCCTGTACCTGCCCTTATTTCAAGGATGATATTTTTTTCATCCCTCGGGTCTTTTGGCAGGAGCATCAGTTTTAGCTCGTCCTCGAGCTTCGGCTTTCTCTCCTTCAGCTCTTCAAGCTCCAGCTCTGCAAGCTCTTTCAGGCCATCCTCGCCTTCCTGCTCGAGGATTTTCTCTGCCTCATCCATGTCTGAGATGACCTTCTTATACTCCCTGAATTTTCTGATAAGCTCTTGCAGTTCTGCCTGCTCTTTTGAGCATTTCTGATACTGCTGGCGATTTGCCAGAACCGCCGGGTCCATTAAAAGCCTTGTAAGCTCTTCGTATTTATCTTCTACGGTTTTAAGCTTCTCCATTAACATTATTTATTTACCTCTTCCATTTTTAGAACCTCTTTCATGGCCTGAATGGCGACCTCTACCTGGTCAGTAGAAGGCTGCCGTGTTGTAAGCCTCTGAAGCCATAATCCTGGCTTTGCCATGGCCATTATAAGAGGGTTATCAATCTTCTTAGAAGAAAATCTTATGAATTCGTAAGAAAGGCCGGCGATCAGGGGAATCAGAACAACCCTGGATAAAAATTTCTCAAGAAAAGGCCACTCCTTGGGAATAAAGGAGAAAAGAAAAATACTTAAGACCATTACAATAAGCAAAAAACTTGTGCCGCATCTCGGATGGATGATGCTGTAATTTTTAACCCCCTCAGGTGTAAGCTCCACCCCTGATTCATAGGCATTGATGACTCTGTGCTCTGCACCATGATATTGAAATACCCGCCTGATGTCCTTGAGGGCAGTTATGGATACCACGTATATGAGAAAAAGGGTTATCCTTAAAATACCGTCAATGAAATTAAAGGCCATTGAACTCTCCCTGATAACGGGGTATACAATGCCTAAGAGCTTTGTCAGATAAAGCGGGAGCAGAAAGAACAGGATGAGTGCCAGAGCAAAAGAGACGAGGACGATGAGGCCAATTGAAAAGGAAGACGGTTTTTTCTCTTCTTCGCCCATGGACTTTTCAGCCGAAAACGACAGGGCCTTTATCCCGAGGGTAATGGCCTGAACCAGTGCAACAACACCCCTTAGCACAGGACTCTTCAGAGGTTTTGGCAGCTCAATAAGCCCCTCCCTTTTGACAAAAATATTCCCCTGAGGACCTCTTACAGCAACTGTCCACGCCTTTGAGGCCCTCATCATCACGCCTTCAATTACAGCCTGTCCACCTATGTTTTTCATTGTGAACCCCTAAATAAAAAATAGGAAACCCACCTGTAGCGAGTTTCCTATTCATCCCGCTAAGGCGGGACAGGTTATCTACTTCTCGGTACGAGTCATCTTTGACTTGTATTTTTTCTTAAACTTCTCAACCCTTCCTTCAGCGTCAACTATCTTCTGTTTTCCGGTGAAGAAGGGGTGACAACTGGAACATAGTTCCACATGAATTGCGGGTTTTGTTGACCTTGTAGTAAAGGTCTCCCCACAGGCGCAAACCACCTTGGCCTCTTTGTATGCTGGATGAATTCCCTCTTTCAAAACAATCCTCCTGAAAGGTATTTATTTACATTAACAGAAAAGTTCTTAGTTTTTCAACAAAGCAGGTATATCCCTATCTCTATTCTTGAACCCTTAGTTTGATAATAGTCAAGCCGATGTTATTCCGGCAGGCTCAATATTGAATAGTCCGGTCGAAGACTCGATCGACTCTTCGAGTTCAAGTCGTTGCCCCGACACTTCGGGGTAACTGAGTTGCAAACCTGCTCCCGCACAAAAGCTTATTATATTAAGTTATACTATTATATTATATTTCAATCTCCAATCCGTTGACAGAAGGATTTTTATTGTGTTAAATTGCAAAAGTTTTCTCTGCGTAAACCCCGTTAGAATTTCGCACGAGGCATTCTAACGGCGTAAAGGGACACGAGGCATAAATGTTAGAATTTAATAAAATATGGTTTTTTGTCCAGCTTGCTAACTTTTTAGTTCTCTTAGTTGTCTTGAATTATCTCCTTTTCAGACCCATGCTGAATCTCTTCAAAGAGAGAAAGGACAGGATAAATGGTTTTCTTGATGATGCAAAGGCAATGGACAAAAAGAAGGAAGAAGCCCTCCGTCAGATGGAGATTGAACTCTCTGAGGCGAGAAATAAGGCAAAAGCTGTAATTGATGCCCTCCGGAAAGAGGGCATGGAGATGCAAAAGGACATTATTGAGAAGGCTGAGAAAGAGGCTCAAGGGATAAATAAAAAGGCTCAGGAAGTCCTCAGGGCTGAGACAGAAAAAGCCAGGAAGACCCTGAGAAGGGACGTAGAGGCATTTTCCAGGGAGATTGTGAGAAAGTTGGTAGGGGTATGAAAACAGAACACAGACAAGAAATAGGGAAAACAGTTTCTTATTACATCTTAAGTCTGGGTTCTGTGCTCTTTGCTCTGTGTCTTGCTGATGCCACTGTTGCTTTTGCTTCAACAGGAGGAGCGGAGCAGGGGATCCCATGGAAGGACTGGCTGTGGAGGATTTTGAATTTTGCTGTCCTTGTTTTTCTTCTCGTTAAATTCCTCGGTAAACCAGTGAAGGAGTTTCTGAGAAAGCGCTCGGAGCTCATTGAAAAATCCATGAAGGAAGCCGGGGAGGCAAAGGAACTCGCAAAGAAGGCCCTCGATGAAGTGCAAGGGAGACTTAAAGATAAGGATAAAGTGTTAAATGAGCTTCTTGATGCTGCCCGGAAGGCCGGGGAAACAGAAAAAGAGGCCCTCACAGCCCAGGGTGAAAACCTGAAAAATAAAATCCTGGAGCAGGCAAAGGCAAACATAGAGTATGAACTCCAGAAAGCAAAAGAGGCAATAAGGTCTGAAGCGATTGAAATGTCCATTGAGCTTGCTGAAAAGGGTGTAAAAGAAAAACTCGGCAAGAAAGAGCAGGATAGGATTTTTGAAGAATATCTCAGAAAGCTCGAGGGTAAGAATTGAAGGAAACACGGATTGCTAAGAAATACGGCAGGGTCTTTGTAGATACAGTTAGTATCAAAGATGCCCCAAAAGTCCTCAAAGAGCTGAATGCCTTCTCAGGCCTTTTAGATGCATACAAGAAACTCAAACTTCTCTTTGTGAGCCCGATTTTCTCAGAGCAGGAGAGAAAACTAATAATCAAAGAGTTGTGTCCTCTACTCAAGGCATCTGCAGATACAGAAAAATTTCTTATGCGCATTGTTGCGCAGGAACATATAGCCATAATTAAAGAGATAATAAAAGCAGCAACAACAATGCATAATGAGAAACTCAGGAAGGTAAAGGCACTGGTAATATCACCTGTGGCTCTTAATGGGAATTCTACGGTGAGGCTCAGAGATGCGTTAAAGACAATTACGCAGAGGGATGTTGAGATGGAGCTTAATATCGACCCCTCTCTTATCGGTGGCTTTATAGTAAAGATTGAAAGCACAATTTATGACAGTAGCATTAAAGGTCAGCTCAGACTTTTAAGAGCCGAACTTACAAGATAAGTGAAGTAAGAACAAAGAAAAACGAAAAATGTCATTCCGAACGAAGTGAGGAATCTTAATCCCACAAAAAGATTTCT
>JACROP010000125.1 GCA_016214385.1 Nitrospirota bacterium | reverse complement strand
TCCGAGGTTCGACCCACCACAATCATGGTATTTCAGGGATGTAGGTGATTCCTTTGCTGAATTCAAGGCAGGCGGCATTGCTGTTGTCTGCGGAGTAAATCCGAGAAATCCCCGGAATACCCTCGGGTACAGGCCATGTGTAGGAATGGTCGGAGGCACCATATATTTCCGCGGCCCTATTCAGGGATATAGCGGAAGGGATGTAAAGCTTCTTGACCTCGCACCTCAGGACTGGCAGTGGCTTAAGACCAATATGAAGCCATTCCTTGAAGCAATTGACAGGATGTCCTACTACGATGAACTTACTACTTCCCCTGATGTATGGAAAAAGCTCATGGCCTACACACCTGAAGAAAAGAGGGCCAGAAGATGGTTCAAGATGTCAACGACTGACTTCCGTAAAAACGTCTGGGAGACAGAGGTTGGTAAAGGCGGGATATTCGCAGAGTATTTAGCCCATGAGCAGACATTACTGCCTTATATTACAACAGGTGCTGACAGGCGTAATAAGCCTGTGTGGGCTAATGAGAAGTATGCACCGCCATGTGAATATACATGTCCCACACATATCCCATCACACAAAAGGGCAACACTTATCAGGCAGGGCAAATTACACGAGGCCCTGGAACTTGTGCTTCAATACAGCCCGCTTCCTGCCACAGTATGCGGGCAGATATGTCCTAATCTCTGTATGCAGAGCTGCACGAGGGGACAGCTTGATAAGCCATTGAATATAGACAAGCTTGGAAGCCTTGCCCTTGAACTGCCAGCGCCAAAGAGGGAAAAGCCAACAGGCCACACAATAGCAGTAATCGGAGGCGGCCCTGCAGGACTCTCTGCTGCATGGCAGCTTGCATTAAAAGGACATACAGTTGATCTTTATGAGGCCGAGGATAAACTCGGTGGAAAGATTGAACTCTGCATACCGAGGGAAAGACTGCCACACGAGATCCTGGATAAGGAGTTATCCAGATTTGCAGAAATAGGTGTAAATGTCAATCTTAAGGTTATGGTTGACCAGAAGAAATTCGAGGAGATATACAAAAGCCATGAGGTAGTTGTTGTTGCCTGTGGCGCTCATAAACCTCAAACCCTGACATTTCCAGGCTCTGAGCATGGGGTGCCTGCAATAGAGTTTTTAAAAGGCATCAACATAGGCGACCTGCCAGACCTTAAGAAAAAGAAGGTTGTTGTCATTGGCGCTGGAAATGTGGGTATGGATGTGGCTTCTCAGGCATACAATTGCGGCGCAGAGTCTGTGGTTGCCGTTGACATACAGAAGCCTGCTGCCTTTGGAAAAGAGCTGGAGATGGCAAAGCAGAGGGGCACCCAGATCCTCTGGCCAAAGTTTACCGAGAGGTATGATAAGAAACAAAAGAAGATATATTTCACTGATGGAACATCTCTGGATGCTGACCTTGTGGTTATCTCAATCGGCGAAGTGCCGATACTCGATTTCCTTCCACCAGGCATACACACAGAAAAGGGCTGGATTGTGGTGAATGACATTGGCCAGACATCTGATGCAAAGGTCTTTGCCATAGGTGATGCAACAATGCCTGGACTTGTCACTAATGCCATTGGACAGGGCAGGGTTGCAGCAGAGGTGATACATTCGCAGATGATGCATTATGACCGCATGCCTGAGGTCAAGCAGGTTATACCTTATGAGCGAATCCGAACAGAGTATTATGATATCTGCCGGGGGGATAGCTTTACACCTGAGAAAGAGGCAGAACGCTGTATGTCATGTGCAACATGCCGTGATTGCCGCATGTGCGAGGCCGTGTGTTACTGGGGTGCAATAAGCAGGCAGGAAAAAGAAGGTGGTTCATACGAATATGCAATTGATGATGAGAAATGCATAGGATGTGGCTTCTGTGCAGGCATCTGCCCATGCGGTATATGGGAAATGGTGGAAAACATCTAATGATAAATCCTGCTATTTTCAGGCAATATGATATAAGAGGTGTCTGGGGCAAGGACCTGACAGAAGAGGTTGCGGAACTCATAGGAAAGGGATTTGCCTCCTGTCTCCTGAATAAAATATCCAAAGACAGGGCAAAGGTAAGCGTTGGGATGGATGCGAGGCTACATTCAGGAGTAATAAAAAAATGTCTTATCAATGGTTTGAATAATTCTGGCCTTGACGTTGTTGACCTCGGCATATGCCCGACCCCTCTGCAGTATTATTCCCTTTTCAAACTCCCTGTTGATGGCGGTGTGATGATTACAGGCAGCCACAACCCGCCTGAGTTTAATGGCTTTAAATTGAGTATCGGCAGGGAGACCCTTTTCGGAGATAGTATTAAGGCTGTTGGAAGGACGATAGATGCTAAGGACTTTAAGAGCGGAAAGGGAACGGTTGAAGAATATCCGATAATTGATGACTATGTTGATTTTTTGAAAGATAAGTTTCAAAGCCTTGCTGGGATTAAGGTAGTTATTGATGCTGGCAATGGCACAGCCGGTCTTGTGGCGCCAAGGATTTTAAAGCCCCTCGGTGCCGAGGTCTTTGAGCTTTACTGCGAGCCTGATGGCACATTCCCGAATCACCACCCTGACCCTGTGGTAGAAAAGAACCTCGTAGACCTGATAAAGAAAGTAAAAGAGACAAAGGCACATGCAGGTATCGGCTATGACGGAGATGCAGACAGGATAGGAGTAGTGGATGAGGATGGCGGAGTTGTCTGGGGGGATAGGTTAATGATTATATTTGCCAGGGATATATTAAAGAGTCGGGAGTCGGGAGTCGGGAGTCGGGAGTCAGAAAAACCGACTTTTGTTGGAGAGGTTAAATGCTCCCAGGTTATGTATGATGAGATTAATAGATTGGGCGGCAGGGCAATAATGTGGAAGACAGGCCATTCCCTTATTAAAAGCAAGATGAAGGAAGAGCACGCCCTCCTATCAGGCGAGATGAGCGGCCACATATTCTTTGCAGATAGATATTTTGGCTACGATGATGCAATATACGCAGGCCTGAGGCTCCTTGAGATTATTAAAAAATCAGGTGAGCCTTACAGCATGAAGGCCCTTTTAAGTGATATTCCTGCCACTGTTTCGACCCCTGAGATAAGACTCGACTGCCCTGATGAAGTAAAGTTCAAGATTGTGGATAAGGCAAAAGAGGCGTTCAAGGAGTTTCCATCTATTGATATAGATGGCATCAGGATAATGTTTGATTCTGGTTGGGCGCTGATAAGGGCTTCAAACACGCAGCCTGCACTGGTCTTGAGGTTTGAGGCAAAGGATGAGAAAAGACTTTCAGAGATAAGGGGCTTTGTAGAGGGACGGCTGAGAAAGATAATGAAGGGCATAGACTGAAGTTTTAGTTTTTGGTTGGACGCTCTGTTACTTCTCTAATCGCCTCTGCGGTTATCTGGGTGAGCCTTTTTAATTCCTGATGGGATATGCTGAGTGGAGGCATTAAGACTACCACATTGCCGAGCGGCCTTAAGAGCAGGCCTTCCTCTCTTGCCTTGTAACAGACTTTCCATCCCATTTTTTCTTCCCACGGGTATGGCTTTTTTGTTTTTTTGTCTTTTACGAGTTCTATCCCAACCATGAAGCCCTTCTGCCTTACCTCTCCAACATGCGAAAACTCAGCAATTTCCATTAATCCCTCTTCGAGCAGTCGGATCTTGCCTTTGAGGGACTTGATAGTTTTTTCTTTTTCAAATATCTCAAGATTGGCCAGGGCTGCTGCACAGCACAGCGGATTCCCTGTATATGTGTGGCCGTGGAAAAATGTCTTTTCCCGACTATTCGGGACTCCTAAAAATGCATTATAAATCTCCTCTGTTGTGAGGGTTGCTGCGAGGGGCAGATACCCGCCTGTTATCCCTTTTGCAAGGCACATAATGTCGGGGCTGACTTTTTCATGCTCGCATGCAAACATCTTTCCTGTGCGGCCAAAACCTGTAGCAACCTCATCGGCAATCATCAGGACATTATATTTATTGCACAACTCCCGCACCCCTTTTAAATAGTTAGGTGGTGATACGATCATTCCAGCAGCCCCCTGAACAATGGGCTCGATTATTAATGCGGCAATCTCGTTTTTATGTTTTCTCATTAATCTCTCCATTGCATCGAGGCATGCAAGTCCACAGGACGGATAGCTTAGCTTCAACTCACAGCGAAAGCAATAAGGAGAGGGTGATTTGAAGGAATCAAACAGCATGGGAGAGAAGATATTGTGAAATATATCTATGCCTCCGACGCTCACTGCTCCGATTGTGTCGCCATGATAGGCATTATTAAGGGATAGGAATTTCTTTTTGTGGTTATTGCCCTTATGCTGCCAGTATTGAAAGGCTATTTTCAGGGCTATCTCTACAGCAGTTGAGCCATTGTCTGAATAAAAGACCTTATTGAGTGACGAGTGACCCTTCGACAGGCTCAGGGCAGGCTCAGTGACGAGTGATGAGTGTACAAGATTTATAAGCCTCTCAGCGAGCTCAATAGCAGGAGGATGAGTTAATCCAAGTAGGGTGGAATGAGCAACTCTGTCGAGCTGTTCTTTAATGGCCATGTTGATTTCTTCTTTCATGTGGCCGTGAACCGTAACCCAGATTGATGATACACCGTCTAAATACCACTTCCCGTAAATGTCTTTCAGAAAAGAGCCTCTGCCTTCAGTAATAATTATCGGCGTCTCCATCATCCACTCCTTCATCTGGGTAAAAGGGTGCCACAAATACTTCCTGTCAATTTTCTCAATATGATTTTTTTTATTGCGGATACCCATGGCTGGGATTATAGGTAAAAGCTATTCTGATTGTCAACCAATGCCTTCATGGTGTTTACATATGGGCAATGAGGGGGCCTCCGTTTCTCTTTAAACTTTAGAATCCCTTTATCCCTTTTGCTTCAAAGTTTCTGCCAGCCTTCTGCCCTTCCACGCTTCCGAACTTTTGCGCTGTTGTTATCAAAATAACACCCTCTCCTTTTACTTTCCTCTCCTCTCCGAGGGAGAGGATATAAGGTGAGGGGGAATTATCTTATGGCGGATTTTTTGGGGGCGGAGGGGGAGGATAATTGATGTGGTCACAATTGTTGACATATTAAGATGAGGCTGTTATACTGATTTCAAGAGGAACCATGAAAGTAGCAACAGTAAGGGAATTCAGGGATAAGGCAACAAGTTATTTTAAAGAGGAAGAACCTATTCTTGTTACGCGGCACGGCAAGGTGACAGGTCTTTACCTTCCTATCGAGCACCCGGAAAGCTTTCCCATAGAACTCAGAAAAGAACTGGTCATCCGCTTTGGTGAGGCTATAAGCCGTTCACTGGCGAAAAAGGGAATAACCGAGGGAAAACTACTTGCAGATTTCGAATCTTTTAAAAAAGCTCGCCGCAGACGCTAATGTAATCCTCTCTGCTGTTGCGGGAAAAGCTGCACTTCGCATATTCCTCAAAGAAAACTTAGAACTCGTAACAACAGAATACAATATCGAAGAAGTAAAAGAATATCTATCCGTTATTTCCGAAAAGTATGGTCTGGGCATGGAAATACTCGAGTCACAGTTAAAGTTGCTTCCGCTGAAGGTCTACCCAGGAAATTTCTACGAAGACTTTATTAACAAGGCAAAAAACAAGTTGTCCGGAAAAGATGAAGATGATATAGAACTGCTTGCACTCGCAATGAAATTAAAAGTTCCTGTTTGGAGCAATGATAATGATTTTAAGCATTCCGGTGTTGAAGTTTTTACTACTGCAAGGCTATTGAAAATTTTAAAGGCATAAGCTTCCGCGCTTCCTCGCCTCCGGCCTCCACTCTCATAGTGGTTGGCGGATTTTGGGGCGGATGTGTTTTAAACAAAAGAAACTTCAAAATCAAAGATGTCTTTTATTGCCTTAAAATCTTTCTTGTTTTGTGTATGCACTACAGCGCCCATGCTTCTGGCAGATGCAGCGAGAAGGCAATCACTTGTTATAGATGCAGATTTCTTGATCTCATATCCTTTGATACTCTGAAGACGGGCAATAATTTCACCTGCCTTTTCAAAATCTCTTATAGAAGGCGTAAGAATCCTGTTTACCCGCCTGAAAAAATTAGAGAGTTCATTATAGGCATGAATCGCTTCTCTTGTGTGAGCGCCGGCTCTGATTTCCATCAGCACAATGGAAGATATATAAACCAATCCTTCGGATAAGAAAATCTCTTTGTGCAGATCAGGATTTGAAAATCTGTCGATGAAAATATTGGTATCTATCAGCTTTTTAAGCATAGACCTTTTTTATTTTTACGCCTTTAAACTTCTGAAAAATACTCTCAAGCTCAATCTTGCCTGATGCCATATCCAATGCCTTCCTGACAGCTTCTGCATTATCTTTTACAGCGAAGATTTTTTTTACCCTCTCAATATCGCTTTTTTTGACCTCAAGGCTTTCAATCCGAACTGTATTTGCTTTAGACATGATGTTTTCACCTCCTGAAACCGAATGTTATCTTTAGTATATCAAAATACCGCAATAAATGAGATTATTTTATACCGTATCGCCCCTTCCCCTTAAACTCCAGAATGCCTTTGTCCCCCAATATCTGCAGCCGGTCGGTGCGGCTCTTCGCAAGACCCGCTTCGAGCGGATTTTAGGGGCGGAGGGGATAGTAGAAAATACGGGAAGTGTCCCTGCTTAGTTCCCTCTGCTTAGTTCCCTCTTCAAACGGAATAGTTTTCACTTTGCCCTCTTTGATATCTTTAGTCTGCTTTTTCAAGACACAAAGACCTTTTCTGATTTTATTCTGGGTAAAGCCCATAAATGTTATTTCCCAGAGGCAGTGAGCTGCGATTTCTTCTTTTGGCATTTTTTTAAAAACCTGCTTATCTACTTCGCACCCAAGCCACTCAGACCACGGCATATACTCTATGGCATATGACTGTTTTATGCCTTTTTCTGTGCATACACCGCTGACAGAAAAATAGGCTTTCCTGCCTCTGCCGAGTTTACTTATATCAATAACCATTCCTTCTTTGCTATATCGGGGCCTCGTAAGCCTCAGAGTTTGAAAAACATATTTATATCCTTTGATATTCTTTTTCTGGTCAGGATAAAGTCTCAGCAAGGCTTCCTTAACATTTTTAAAAACGCATGCCCCTATTATATTTTTGAATAATACTTGTTTGATTTTTCTTTTCATTGTGGAATTATAGCATTTTTCAAGACTATGATTAGAAAGTTTTATGACACATTTTCACTTTTGCACTGTCTTGAAGCTGCTGGCGGGTTTTGTGGGCGGATGTTAAGAAATATGTTGTTAAACCAAGATATTTCATATAAAATAAAAACATGAAAACAGTAACCATACCGTATCCCGAGGGACTTCCTCAGACATTAAAGTTATCAGATTCTGAATTTACAAAAGAAGTAAGATTTCTTGCAGCCGCAAAGCTTTATGAACTGGGGAAAATATCCTCAGGAAAAGCAGCAAAAATGGCCGGTTTGGACAGGGTGTCTTTTCTTAAGAAGCTCGGCCGTTATAAGATGCCGGCAATAAATATACAGGCAGAAGAGATAGAAAAAGAAATAAAAGCAGTAAAATCTCTTAGATGAAGATTGTCGTCAATACCGGCCCGCTTGTATTCCTTTCAAAAATAGACAGAAAAAAGTTTTAAGAACGAAGTAGAAAAACTGCGGAAAGCCGGTTTTTATGCAACCATTGCCCTTATTGAGAAATTATTATACGAAGTAGAAGAAGATTAGGTTCACTATTCCCAATTTAAAGCCGTAATTCGCTTTTCCTTAAATTCCAAAATACCTTTGTTTCTTAAGAATCTGTCTGATGCAGACTGGCGGATTTTGGGGCGGGGGGTTGTTTTCAGGATAACACCTTTGAAGCAATAGAAAAAAATGAATCTTCAGTCATAGTTTTGGTATAATTGTTCAGAGGTTAACGGTTATGAAGACTGTCCAAACAAAAAACGATGTTTCAAATATTCTATCCTCTCACAGGGAAGAGATAGAAAGGTTTGGCGTAAAACGGATTGGCCTTTTCGGTTCGTTCGTTAAAGGAAAACAAAAAAAAGGAAGCGATGTTGATTTGCTTGTTGAGTTTATCCGCGGAAAGAAAAATTTCAAAAATTTCATTTATCTCGCCTTTTTTCTTGAAGACCTGCTTCATCGTAAAGTTGAGCTTATAACACATGAAAGCATGAGTCCATATCTGAAACCATATATTCTTAAAGAAATCAAATATGTCCTATAAGGAATATCTCAAACATATTCTTGATGAAGCTGACTATATAGTCAAAAAATCAAAGGGACTCGATAAAAACAATTTTATAAAAGATGAAACACTGAAAAGGGCATTTGTCCGCAGTATAGAGATAATAGGAGAAGCCGTTAAAAGACTGCCGGAAGATTTCAGAAAAAAATATAGCGATACCGATTGGAAGGCAATGGCAGGCACCAGAGATAAGTTGATTCATGACTATTTTGGCATTGATTACGATATTGTCTGGGATATTGTTATTAATGAAATTCCAGAACTTAGAAAACAGATTAAAAATATTTTGAAGTAGAATTATCCAACCCCGTACTGCCCCCTTCCCTTAAATTCCCATATCCCTTTGTCATCCTTGATTATTTTTACTGCTGCGTGTTTGCTATTCTGCGCTCCTGCGCTTTGGAACTGTTTGAAGCTGGCGGGTTTTTGGGGCGGATGAGTTTGTCTATCTGAAAGGGTGAAACTGATACTCATTCGTGTTATAATTGGTAGGATCTCCGGTCTGGAGTTCAAAAATCTTTTTTAAAAAAAGACAATATGAATGAAATAATACCGGCTAATATAATTCAACGAAAAATTTATCTGATACGGGGACAGAAGGTCATGCTGGATAAAGACCTTGCAGTTCTTTATGGTGTGAAACCAATCAGATTAAGAGAACAAGTTAAACGGAATATAAGGCGTTTCCCTGAAGATTTTATGTTTCAGCTAAATGAAAATGAGATTGAGATTATGGTATCGCAAAATGCGATACCTTCACGTAAATATCTTGGAGGGTATCAGCCCTATGTTTTCACTGAACAGGGAGTTGCTATGCTTGCTACTGTCTTAAATAGCGACAGAGCCATACAGGCAAACATTGCAATTATGCGTGCCTTCGTCAAACTGCGTGAAATGTTGTCCACAAATAAAGAACTTGCTCACAAGTTTGCGCAGCTTGAAAGAAAGATAGAAAAACATGATG
>JACROP010000124.1 GCA_016214385.1 Nitrospirota bacterium | reverse complement strand
TTCGGAGACAGATATAAATATTATGAGGCTATTGCTGACTTCAGTAAGGAGATAATAAGAATCCTCGACCTCGAGAAACTCCTTAAGGGTCTTATAGACCTTATGGTTAAGACTTTTGGCGTTGAAAAGGCTGCTATTTTTCTGCTCAATGAGCATGGCGATTTCAGCCTCCAGGCATCATATGGCATAAACAGAAATATCGAGAAAATTGAGGATATAAAACATATAGATGCAGCAGATATTTTAAATTGTCCCTGCCGACCAGGTTCAGGAAAACAGAATGGAACTATGGCAGGCATGAAAAAGGCATGGCTAAAAGGAGAATACAACAATCATAAATTTGACAGTATCATGGAAAAGCTCGGCGCAGATGTATGCATACCCTTCATTATAAAAGAAAAAAAGGTGGGCTTTCTTACCCTGAGCGAAAAGAGAAACCATGAGATGTATAACAGCGAGGACATTGAACTCCTTACCTCCCTTGCAAATCAAGCAGCCATTGCCATAGAAAATGCAAAACTCATAAAAGAGATAGAAAAATCCAGAGAATTACTCCAGCGGACTGAGCAGCTTTCAATCGTCGGTAATCTCGCCGCAAGGATCGCCCATGAGGTCAGAAACCCCCTTGTAGCTATAGGGACATTTATCCAGATGCTTCCACACAGGTTTGATGACCCTGAATTCAGGACAGACTTCTATAAAATTGCACTTGAGGAATTCGGGAGGATTAATGGTCTGATTAATGAGCTTTTAAACTTTGCAACGCCAAAAGAGCCGAACTTTGTGGAGGAAAACCTTCATGATGTGATTGAAAAAATGCTCCTCCTGACCACACCGAAAAGCAAGCAGAAAAATATTTTAGTTATAAGGGATTATGACCCCTCTGTGAGGCTTGTCTGGATGGACGCCGAGAAGATGAAACAGGTATTTCTTAACCTTATATGCAATGCCATAGAGTTCAATTCCGAGGGAGGCACCTTAACTGTTCGCACAAAACGCATTGAGCATGGGGGCAATACCCCCTTTGTGCAGATAGAGATTATAGACACAGGCATAGGCATACCAAAAGAAGATGTCAGGAGGATATTTGATCCCTATTTTACAACAAAACACAAAAGCACAATTCATAAGGGCGCCGGGCTTGGCCTTTTTATCTCACACCAGCATATAACAGAACACCATGGCACTATTGAGGTGGACTCTAAAATTGGCAAGGGAACGACTTTCAGAGTAAAGATGCCGATTAACAGAATGGCACTAAAGCCACAAACTGAAAAAATACCCACAAAAAAAGAGCTAACTGTCCAATAAATTAACATTTAAGGGATTTAGGCATGGGCTCCTACATAGCTTACCCACCGTGTGTTAAACTAATTCTTCTTGACAACGCCTGTATCTCCTTTTATAATTTAAATAATTTTTAACACCAATTGCAGAAAGGATTCGTGTCTGGAGGGATTTACTATGACAAAAGCAGACTTAGCAGATGTAATTTATGAAAAGGTAGGCCTTTCCAAAAAGGATGCTATAGGAATAGTTGAAGTGCTTTTTGAGACAATGAAAGGCATCCTTTCAGAGGGAGAATCAATTAAAATAACCGGTTTTGGCACTTTTCTTGTCAGAAAAAAGGGTGCAAGAAAAGGCAGGAACCCAAAAACAGGCGTGGAGCTCCAGATAGACCAGAGAAAAGTAGTCACCTTTAAACCCAGCCTCCAGTTTAAAGCCCTTGTAGAGAAAGGATAATCAGGTAAATAGAGCGCTTTTAAAAGTGCTCTATAAATATAGAGGGTTAAAAATGCAACCTTTACCTGAAAAAAAGGCTATCCCAGACAAACTATTTTACAAGATAGGCGAGGTCAGCAGGATAGCAGGTGTTGAGCCATACATCTTAAGATACTGGGAAACTGAATTTCCGTTTCTTAAGCCCCGCAAAAACAGTGCTGGCCAGCGTGTTTATATAAAAAAAGACCTTGAGCTTGTGCTTCAGATAAAGAATCTCCTGTATCAGGAAAAATACACTATTGCAGGGGTTAGACGAAAGCTCGGGGAAACCCTGCCTGGAAAAGGTCTATATTCAAAAGAGCTAATTGAACGAATAAAGAAAAGGCTCAGGGAAGTACTGAAAAACCTCGAAAAACCCATCTAAAGCGTTTATTGAGTTTATAGCGTTTATTGAGTTCAGCGTTCGGAGTTTCAAGAGTTTTGTCTCATAAACGCTATGAACGCACAACGCTATGAACTCTAAACTTCGGGGCGTGGCGCAGCCTGGTAGCGCACTCGCTTGGGGTGCGAGTGGTCGCCCGTTCAAATCGGGTCGCCCCGACCATTAAAATACCATCCACGGCTGAGGCAGAAAGAGCTTCTCATACATCATTAAGGCAAATCTGTCAGTCATGCCTGCAATAAAATCACAAACTCTTCTTTCTTTACTGGCAATAACTTCCATCGGTATCTCTTTGAGAACTTCATCAGGATGCAACACGTAATAATAATAGAGGTCAGAGAGAATTTTTTTTGCCTTTTTGAATTCCTTTTTTGTTGCCTCGCCCTCATAAACAGTCTTAAAAAGAAAATCCCTTAGCTTATAAGTTGTTTTCTCCATTCCTCTGCTCATCTTAATCTCTTTTAAATCTGACGAGATGGTGCTGTATATCACATCTTTAACCATTGTATCAATTCTCCTGGCCTGGGTCTCGCCGATTTCGAAAAATTCCTTTGGAATATCCGACTTTTTAAGCACCCCTGCCCTCATCGCATCATCGAGGTCATGGTTTACATAAGCTATTACATCAGATACCCTTACAATCTGCCCTTCAAGAGTCTCTGCTTTATCTTTAGCAGAGGAGAAGATATTCCCCTTACCTTTAGAATGTCTCAGAATACCGTTTCTTACTTCATGTGTCAGATTAATGCCCTGACCGTTCCTTTCAAGCACATCCACAACCCTCAGGCTCTGCTCATAATGTTCAAAGCCCTCGGGGTATATCTCTCTCAAAATCTCTTCCCCTGCGTGTCCGAATGGGGTGTGGCCGAGGTCATGGCCGAGGGAAATAGCCTCTGTCAGATCTTCATTTAATCTGAGGGCCCTTGCAATAGTTCTGGCAATCTGCGAAACCTCCAGGGTATGAGTCAACCTCGTCCTGTAATGGTCGCCCTTTGGCGCAAGGAACACCTGTGTCTTATGTGTAAGCCTCCTGAAGGATTTTGAATGTATTATCCTGTCCCTGTCCCTCTGAAAGCAGGTCCTTATCTCGTCTTCCTTTTCTTTCTTAGCCCTGCCTTTACTATTTGCACTAAGACATGCCTTCGGATGAAGTGTCTTTCTTTCTATAGCCTCTGTCTGCTCACGAATTGTCATTCTTTCCTTATCCAATTTTCGACCTTTAGCCCTGGTATTTTTAAGAAATGTTTTATATTTCCTGTAACCAATGTGAGACCGGAGGCTAAGGCAATAGATGCAATCCTGAGGTCCGGCTCCATTACAACCCTTCCCTTTTTCTCCATTTCAGCCCTGAGTTTTCCATATTTGTAAGCTGATTCGTCGTCAAAAGGAAGAATGTTTACATTAGGCCAGACGAACCTGTCAAGCTTCTCCAGAAAATATTCAGGGCGATTGCTTTTATAGGCGCCATATACAAGCTCGCCCACAGTTATAGTTGTTGTGAATTGCTCTTCAGGAGTAAGCTGTGAAAGGCGTAGCAATAAGTCGGACGATGGGTTTTTCCTTAGAATATTGCTTAAAACATCAGTATCAAAGAGAAACACTTACCTTCCTGTCATATGCCTTTTTCCTGGCCTCATAAAGTTCCTTGATAAAGTCATCAATACCTTCAAACTCTCCCCAGGCGCCTACAGCGGCCAGTAAGCCCTTCTTTTTCCCTTCTTTTATTTTAAGCCTCTTTAAATCCTCAATGCTCACAAGGGCGACCGTAGGTTTCCCCTTACGCTCAATGATAAAACGCTCTTTCTGATATAGCACCTGCCCCATCAATTCCGAAAACCTTTTCTTTGCCTCTGCCACACTTACCACTTTTGTCATTGAAACCTCCTCGTGTCATAAAGTCATAATGACATTATAGATGCTATGTCAGCAATTGTCAACACTTTGTACTCGTTCAATACATATGAGACAAAATACGAGAAGACAAAAATCGTTTAAAACTCAAGGGTTGATAATTATATGTCATTCCCGCGAAGGCGGGAATCCAGTCCTTTTAACCAATTTTTTAATATCTTTTTCTGGATTCCTGCTTCCGCAGGAATGACGCATTATTTCAAACATTTGCTGAATAGTTGCACTTTATTTTGTCTCATGTGTATCCGAACTTATTCAGGCTTGAACTGTCATCTCATAATCCATTATGCATTAAGAAAACCACAGAGTTCTTTAGAGCTGAAGCTCGGAAGAGCTGAAGTTTCTTCAGCACTTCAGCTCTTTTTCTCTCAGTGCCTCTGTGTCTCTGTGTTTATTCCACTACATCCAAGACCATCTTTCTCTTATCCGGCGCTGTCTCCCCCAGAGAAATGCCTTCTAAAAACATATCTTCTGCCTCTTTAATTTTATCCTCATCAACAGCATAAAAATAAGCGAGCAAATCGCCTTTTTTGACAAAATCTCCAACCTTTTTCTTGAGGAGTATCCCTGCAGCAGGGTCTATAATTGAATCTATCCTCTCCCTTCCAGCACCGAGGAGCATGGAACACAGGCCAACAACTTCAGCATTCATAGAATGAATATAACCCTCTCCTCTGGATAAAATATCCCCTCTCAAACATGAATATGGCAGGTAGCGTGCATCTATAACCTGAGGATTCCCTTTCTGGGCGATGATAAGCTCCCTGAATTTTGACAGGGCAGAGCCATTTTTTATAAACCCTGAAAGTTTTTCTTTATATGCCTTTATACTTTTTTCCATTTCACTTTTCACTTTTAACTTCTCACTTCTAACTCGGTTGCGAGTCGTACCGACTTCCTCTGCTATCTTTAGCATAAATGCTCCAAGGGTCAAAGTAACTTCCATTAAATCCTCAGGCCCTTCTCCCTTTAATGCATCAATGGCCTCTCTCACTTCAAGGGAGTTCCCTACAGCCATGCCGAGGGGCTCATTCATGTCTGTTATTACAGCCACAGTCTTAACTCCCATGGAATTTCCAATATTAACCATGGCCCTCGCAAGCATCCTTGCATTATCCATGGTCTTCATAAAGGCTCCTGAGCCAACCTTTACATCAAGGACAAGGCCATCAAGCCCTTCAGCAAGTTTTTTTGACATTATACTGCTTGCGATTAATGGTATTGCCTCTACTGTTGCAGTAACATCCCTAAGGCTGTAAAGCCTTCTGTCGAGGGGAGCAATCTCATCTGTCTGCCCTATCATTGCACAGCCTACTTTTGAAAGCACATCTTTAAACTCATCAATCCTTAAGTTAACCCTGAAACCAGGAATTGACTCAAGCTTATCGAGTGTCCCTCCTGTATGACCGAGCCCCCTGCCTGACATCATTGGAACTATAACCCCTGCCGAGGCCATAAGGGGAGCAAGTATAAGGCTTACTTTATCTCCAACACCGCCTGTGCTATGTTTATCAATCTTTGGCCCGGGTATCTGGGATAAATCGAGGACAGCGCCAGAGTGAAGCATAATATCTGTAAGATGAACTGTCTCCTCAGCAGTCATGCCTTTAAAAAACACAGCCATCAGAAAAGCAGAGACCTGATAATCAGGAATATCTCCTTTGAGATAGGCATTTAAAAAAGTTTTTAGCTCCTCATGGCTGAGACTTAAACCGTCTCTTTTCTTTTTAATTATATCGTAAGCCCTCGCCATCTAAGCAGTATAGCAAATTTTATTAAATCCTAATTCCTCTAACACTTACCAAAGAAGGGATGGGGATTTTTAACAGCCGCGACGGCCGTCCTACTGTCGCTCGCTTGACACTAATCCTTTAATCGCTTATACTACTAATAGTTTTAGGAGGTGATATTATGTCAACAGCTACAATCCGTATTCCAGAGGATAAAAGGGACACCTTGAAGATTATCGCAAGTATAGAAAAAAGGGATATGAAAGAGATAATCTCTGAGCTTATTAATGAGTATATTGAGAGGCATAAAGAGACCCTTGATCTTCTTTCTAATCCTGAATGGGTAACAATGATCAAAAAGGGCAAAGAAGAAGCAACAAAGAAAATCAAAGGGAAAACCCTTAGTGAACTGGAAGATTGAAGTTAAACCAACAGCAGAAAAGCAATACTTAAAACAGGACAAAAAGACCAGAAGCAGAATCAAGAAAGCTTTACAGGAATTAGAAGAAGGAAACCCTTTATTGCATCACAATGTTAAACCCCTAACAGGGCAGCTCCAGGGTGATTATCGTCTGAGAGTTGGAGATTGGAGAATCTTATTCACGCCAGAACAGGAGAGAAGGATTATCCATGTTTATGCAATCCTTCCCAGAGGTGATGCATATTGAGATTGAAAATCTTAACATCTTTAAATTTTCATCCTTCAATCTTCTCATAAAAGGGGAAAACAGAACATGACTTTTTTCATAACCATAGAAGTAGGGAGTCCAACAGGGCGTTGCATTTTGAAACTTTACGGCCTGTTGCCCAAATATTTATCTTCCAAATTGCTGTTCTTTTGTGTCATTCCCACGAAAGTGGGAATCCATAAGTTGTTGAATTTACATAGACTGGATTCCCGATAGAAGCATTCGGGAATGACATCTGAGGTTTGGGCAACAGCCCGTTTACAGTTGACACTTTCCTCTCATATTTTTTAAAGTTGATTTTATGAAAATAAACGCAAACACCTTCCATCCTTTTATCCTTGAAAGTATTGCAGAGGGAATCGTAGTCATAGGGCTGGACAGAAAAATTATCTTTACCAATGAAATGGCTGAAAAACTCATAGGCATACCTAAAGAGACCATGGAGGGAATGCCATGTAACAAGGTGATGAAAAGTGATCTGTGCTCAAAAGATTGTCCACTTGATTCTATTGTTAATAATAGCAATAGTGTTTTTCACTTCAATATAAATCTTTATAAAAATAACGGCTCATCTGTTCCACTTTGCCTAAACATTGCACCTTTGAAAGATAAAGGCGGCAACATCCTCGGAATCATAGAAAACTTCAGGCCAATGAGTGTTCTTCTTGATGTAATAAAGTCATTAGAAAAAAACAACATCATCCTCACACAGGAAAAAAGCAGGATAGACTCGATTATAAACAGCCTTGCTGACGGTGTGTTTACAACAGACAGGGAGATGCGCATAACGAGCTTTAACGAAGGGCTTGAAAGACTTACAGGACTGAAACAACAGGATATTCTTGGCCTATTTTGTAAAGAGGTTCTAAAAGGTGATAACTGCAATAGCGAATGTCCTTTGTCCTGGACGCTAAAGAATGGTTATGGTTTAGCCAGGTACAGGGAAAGGATTGTGGACAATAATGGGAATACAATCCCTGTATATATCTGCACTGCCTTTTTAAGAGACCACGCAGGCGAGGTTACCGGGCTGGTTGCAACAATAAAAGACGCCTCTGAGATAGAGAACCTTAGGAAGGAGTTAAACGACAGGTATCAGTTCTCAAATATCATAGGCAGAAGCAAGACCATGCAGGAAATCTTTGAGTTAATAGAAATAATAAGCGATACAGACTGCGCTGTTCTCATTCAGGGAGAAAGCGGAACAGGCAAGGAGCTCATAGCGAGGGCTATCCACCATAATAGCCAGAGAAGGGATAAACCTTTTATAAAGGTAAACTGCACTGCCATAGTCGAGGGCCTTTTTGAGAGTGAGCTTTTCGGCCATGTCAAAGGGGCTTTTACAGGAGCCATAAAAGATAAAACAGGAAAGTTTGAACTCGCAAGCGGTGGAACAATCTTCCTCGATGAGATAGGCGACATGCCCCTTACTTCCCAGCCAAAGCTCCTGAGGGTTCTTCAGGACAGGGAATTTGAAAGGGTTGGCGATACTGAAACAAAAAAAGTAGATGTCAGGGTTATAGCCGCTACAAACAGAGACCTGAGGTGTGACATAAAAAATAAAAAATTCAGGGAGGACCTTTTTTACAGGCTCTGTGTCGTTCCAATAGAAATGCCCTCTCTAAGAGAGAGAAAGGAAGATATCCCCTTGCTCATTAATCACTTTCTGGAAAAGTGCTCAATGAAATTCTCTAACAGGCAAAAGATTACAGAGGTCTCGCCAAAGGCAATGTTAGCCATCATGGAGTATGATTGGCCCGGCAATGTCAGGGAGCTTGAAAACACAATAGAACACGCTTATATACGCTCAACAACTAATATGATTGATTTTGAATCTCTACCGCCGTATATAACAAATACTTCAGTACAGGAGCTATCAGCAATTGAAATGGAGAAAGAACCAAGGTACCGTGAAGATATCGAGAAACTCTTTATAGAAAAACGGCTAAAAAGATACAACGGTAACAAAGCCAGAACAGCAACCAGTCTCGGCCTCAGCAGAACTACCCTCTGGAGAAAATTAAAAAAATATAACATATCCGTTACGGACTGAAACGCTCACCTCTTAAAATGTTTCACCTTTAAAACATACCCATCTGTTGTCTTATCTAATATCTTTATATAAAACAATAAGTTAATCCTACCTGATAAAAAACATTTCTCCTGGTATTCAAGTTGCTCAATCAATACATGTCTTACTAAGTGAATTGTTTCAAAATGAAAACTATTTTTAAAAATTACGATAACTACAAAAGGAGGAACTATGAAAAATGGAAAGAAAAGGATGGCCATTATTGCCTCAAAAGGAACCCTTGATATGGCCTACCCTCCACTTATCCTTGCTTCTACCGCGGCTGGAATGGATGTAGAGGTGGGAATATTTTTCACACTATACGGTGTGGATATAGTAAACAAAAAGAAAAACCATTCACTAAAAGTTGCTCCCATTGCAAACCCTGCGATGCCATCGCCTGTTCCCTTCCCAAACATTCTTGGAGTTCTGCCAGGGATGACACCTATGGCAACGATGATGATGAAGGGGATGATTAAGAAGATTAACTGGCCAACCATTCCTGAGCTTTTAAAGCTCTGTTTGGACTCAGGCGTGAGGATGATTGCATGCGCCCCCACCCTGGAGATGACTGGAGTAAAAAAGGAGGATTTAATAGAAGGGGTTGAAGTGGCAGGCGCAGCGGAGTTTTTGGATTTTGCCCTTGATGCAAACATAAATTTGTTTATTTGAATGATTGTGATAGATGGAGGTGAGAAATATGAACAAATCAGAGGCTAATGTCTTTCTGGACTGTAAGGGATTAAACTGCCCGATGCCCGTAGTGAAGATAAAGAAAGCGCTGGATTCCTTGGAAAGCGGGCAGGTTCTTTTAGTTGAGGTAACAGATAAAGGCGCAAAGGCGGACATTCCCGCAATGCTCAAAAGAACAAACTCCGAACTGCTCGGCATGGAGGAGAAGGACAATGTCTTTACCTTTTTAATTTTTAAAAAAACAAAGTAAATAACTGACGGGGGGAGAAAAGACATGAAACAACTAAGAAACGGTTTGGCTGGTCTGATGTTAATGTATGGAAATTTGGCTTACAGTATCAGGCGACCGATAAACTCGCTCTGCGTGCAGGCTATAACCACACTGATAACCCTATCGAAGCGCGAGACGTAACATTAAATATTATTGCTCCTGGCGTGGTTCAGAACCACTACACTGCAGGTCTGACTTATCAGGTAGGCAAAAGCTCTGAACTGACAATTGCTTACATGCACGCAGCCAGAAACTCGGTAACAGGATCAAGCCTCTTTAATACCTTTGGTGTTGCTGCAGGTAACGAAAGAATCTCAATGCACCAGAACTCCTTGGGCATTGCATTTGGAATGAAGTTTTAGCTCTCTCTTTATTAAGGGAGGGGCATTGCCCCTCCCTTGTAAGAATAATCGTTAGAAGTTGGAGAGAGTTTCCGGTTTTAAGATTTCAACCTGCAATCTTTCCATCAAGCATCCTGACAATCCTGCTACATCTTTCAGCAAGGGTTTCATTATGGGTGACGACGATAAAAGTAATACCTTTTTTATTAAGCTTGACCATAAGGTCAAAAAGCTCCTCACCTGTGTGGGTATCGAGATTCCCAGTGGGCTCATCAGCAAGGACAACCTTTGGTGCTAAGATAAGCGCCCGTGCAACAGCAACTCTCTGTTGTTCTCCGCCTGAAAGCTCCCCTGGCTTGTGGTCTCTTCTCTCATATATGCCAAGCTCATCGAGGAGCCCCTCAGCGTTTTTTAGGATTTCTTTATAACTTGAACCCCTGAACCCTTGAACCCTTGAACCCATACCTATGAGTGCTGGCATCATTGTGTTTTCCAGGGCTGTGAATTCTGGCAGGAGGTGGTGAAATTGAAAAACAAAGCCGACTGCCTTGTTTCTAAAATTCGCCAGGGTATCATTTTTAAGCCCAGTGATGTCTACATCTCCATAAAAGACCTCTCCTGCTGTGGGCCTGTCAAGTGCACCGAGTATGTGCAGGAAAGTGCTTTTGCCCACGCCAGAAGGCCCCATAATAGCAAGCATCTCACCCTCATTAATATCAAGGTCTATGCCCTTTAGAATATCGAGGGATCCCCCTGCAATTGTGAAGGACTTATGTAAGCCTCTTATCCTGATAAATGGTTGCATTAATCTATATCATTTCCAGCAGAATTATTATTCTCACTCGAATTTATCTTTGAGTTTTTCTACGACTTCCTCTGCCTTTTCTCTGCCCTCTCTGACCTTATCAGCCTTTTCCCCAATCTCTTCACTCTTTTCTTTTATAACTTTACCGGCATCCTCTGACTTTTCCCCAAACCACCTGAACTTTTCACCGCCACTCAAGAGAGCAAGGCTGATAAACACTATTGCCGCGATGATAACCAGGCATATCAGCCTCCGGATAAGTTTAAACATCTAATCCCCTCACCCCATCCTTGGTTTATTTTGTCTCCTTTACCTCTTCTCTCTGACTGTTGACTTACGACTTACGACTCACGACTGTTTTACTCATACCTCAACGGCTCTACAGGGTTCAGCCTCGATGCCTGCCAGGATGGATACAGGGTAGCAAGGAAACTGATAAGAATAGCTGAAGCAGATACAATGACAAAATCAAACACCTTCATTTTTACTGGCAGGTGACTCAGATAATAAACATCTGCAGGAAGGCTTATAAACTTATAAGTCGCAAGCAGGTAACAGGCTCCATAACCACCAATAAGGCCCAATACTGTGCCAACCACGCCTATTACAAGACCCTGTATCATAAATATAGTCATAATGCCTTTGCTCGTTGCCCCCATGGCTTTCAAAATAGCTATTTCCCTGGCTTTCTCAATAACAATCATCACAAGTGTGCTCACAATATTAAAGGCTGCCACAAGCACTATTAAAACGAGTATTATAAACATGGCGATTTTCTCGAGCTTTAATGCAGAAAAAAGATTCCTGTTGAGTTGCATCCAGTCCTTTGTATAGTAAGGAATATCAAGGCCTTTTTGTATCTCCTCTGCGACTTCTTTGACCCTGTACAGGTCATCCACCCTTACCTCAATGCCTGTGACCTCTTCCGTCATATCAAAAAACTCCTGGGCACTCTTAAGAGAAATGTATGCGAGGTTTGCATCGTATTCAAACATGCCAGCCTCAAAGATACCAACCACTCTAAACTTTTTCATTTTCGGAAGCATACCGAGGGGGCCTATATCGCCGAGCGGGGAAACCACATTTACCTCATCGCCAATAAACAGGCCCAGATTCCTTGAAAGCTCCCTGCCCAGGATTATGCCGGGTATCTTTTTATCTTCGGTAAGTGCATCAACACTGCCCTCTTTGAGATTCTTAAGTATATCCGTAGTCCTTACTTCTAATTCAGGCTCTATGCCCCTCACAACAACGCCGCGGGCCCTTTTGCCAAAGCTGAGCATTGCCTGACCATAGATAAAAGGCGCGGAATGATTAACACCTTTTACCTTTACAATCTCTTCTGTCAGGGCTTTGTAATCCTTTATCTTTCCACCATAATTCAGGACAACGAGGTGGGCATTTACACCTAAAATCTTTTTCTGCAGGTCCTCATGAAAGCCGCTCATCACGGAAAGCACTATTATAAGGGCCATCACACCGAGGGCAACCCCTGCAATAGATATCGCAGTGTTAACAGAAATACTCCTGCGCCGCCTCCTGGCCCTTAAATACCTAAGTCCTATAAAAAGCTGATAAGGCAAGGAAAGTGTCGAGTGACGTCTGCCTGGGGCGGAGACGAGTGACGGGTTTTTCTTGGATTTCTGTTCACTGTTCACTGTTTACTGCTCACTGTTTTTATTGTTCTGGCTTTAACTGCGGGAATAGTATCACATCCCGTATTGAATGAACATTTGTAAAGAGCATTATCAGGCGGTCAATGCCTATCCCCTCTCCTGCTGCAGGAGGCATACCGTATTCAAGTGCCCTTAAAAAGTCTTCATCCATCCAGTGGGCCTCTTCATCGCCCATCTCTTTGGCCTCTATCTGATGGCGGAACCTCTCTCTCTGGTCAGATGGGTCATTGAGCTCTGAAAAGGCATTTGCAATCTCTCGGCCTCCGATAAAAAGCTCAAAGCGCTCTACAAGCTCCGTGTTGTCCTCTTTTCTCTTTGCGAGGGGAGAAAGCTCAACAGGGTAGTCCAGTATAAAGGTTGGCTGTATGAGATGCGGCTCCACTTTTTCTTTAAATATCTCATCAATGACCTTTGCATGAGTTGCCATTCTGTCTATCTCAATGCCATTTTTAATAGCAAACTCTCTTGCCTTTGCTGCATCCTTAAAAACAGCAGGGTCGACCCCATGTCTTTCCATTGCTTCATACATGGTGAGCCTCGGCCATGGTGGAGTAAAATTAACAATACTATCTCCATATGGCACAGTCAGAGTGCCTAAAATCTCCCTGCAAAGAAACGTTATCAACTCCTCTGTAAATCCCATCAGATACTTGTAATCAACATAGGCGATATAAAATTCCAGCATTGTGAACTCAGGGTTGTGTTTGGTCGAGATGCCTTCATTTCTGAAGTTTTTATTAATCTCATAAACCCTTTCATAGCCTCCCACGAGTAGCCTCTTTAAATAAAGTTCTGGCGCTATTCTCAAATAAAGGTCAATACCCAGAGCCATGTGGTGCGTTTTGAAAGGTCTGGCAGTCGCACCACCTGGTATCTGGTGCATCATTGGAGTTTCAAACTCTATAAAGCCGCGGCCGTCAAAAAAATCTCTGATTGCCTTTATAAATTTATAACGCTTTAAAAATATGTCCCTTACCTGAGGGTTTACAATCAAATCTACATAGCGCTGCCTGTAGCGGGTCTCAATATCTCTCAGGCCATGCCACTTCTCAGGCAATGGCCTGAGAGATTTGCAAAGCAAAGTAAAACCCCTGACCTCGATGGTAAGCTCATTGGTCTTTGTCCTGAAAGGTCTTCCACTCAGGCCAATTATGTCTCCAATATCTAATTCCTTGAGAAGGTCGTAACTTTTGCCGAGGATGTCTTTTCTAAAGTAAGCCTGCATCTTTCCTGTTGAATCCTGGATATGGGCAAAGGAGGCTTTGCCAAAACTCCTGAAAGCAACAATCCTGCCTGCTATGGTGCAGTTGTCATGGGCATGGTTAGTCTCAAGCGCCTCTTTGCTTTTCTGCCCGTATTTATTTACTACCTCCTCGACCCTGTCTTTGACATCAAAAGGCCCCCCATAGGGCTCAATGCCAGATGCCTTGAGTTCCTGGAGTTTCCTGAGCCTCTGCTGTATCAGTTCATTAATCTCTTCCAATGTTCACCTTATTTAAAAAAGATGTAGGGGCAACCCTTGTGGTTGCCCAAGATGGTAAAATAATAAAATCCTGACTTATTCAAGCAAGCCAGAGAGGACCTTTGTTTTTTCTTCTATCATCTTATCCAGACTTTCCTGCTCTAACCTTACTTTGAAGAGTTCATCAGCTATGTTGAGGGAAGCCATAATTGATGCCTTAAGGGGATTGACGCTCGGAGAGGCCCTGTATACCTCCTTGAGCTTCTCGTCCACAAACTGGGCCAGCGCCTTTATATACGCCTCATCCGCATCTCCCTTAATAGAGTAGCTCTGCCCTAATATTTGAACCTCTATGGAGCGTATTACCATAAATTATCCCAGTTCCACTGATTCAAGTTCCCTGAGCAGGTCTTCAACCTGAGCTCTGACAATTTCCCTCTCTTCACTGAGCTTACTGACATCGGCTTTTAATTTAGTAATGTCCTTTAAATCCTGTTTTATGGCACGCAGCTCATTGTCTTTTTTATCAAGCTCATCTTCAAGGGTCTTTATCTTCACCTCTAATGCTTTCTTTTCTTCGCTCAATGCCCTGATCTTATCAATCACCCTGGTTATCTTCTCTTCAAGTACCCGTATTTTCTCCACAGATGAGGCCTCCTTTGGAAATTCAAATATACCCTGACTCTTCATTGATTGTAAATTATCAAAACAGGACTAAAAAGTAAAGACTGCGAATCAAAACGGCATTAAAGCCTCTGGGTCTGAAGGCAGACCCCACATTTTCCTATACTGCCAGTAGCTCTTTAATACCTTTTTAACATATTCTCTGGTCTCTATGTAAGGAATATCCTCGATAAACTCGTCCATGTCAGAGACTCGTACCGAGCTTTTATGGTTAGATTTTTGAAGCCATTCCCTCAAAGCGCCCTCTCCAGCATTATAGGCAGCGAGGGCAAAAGGGATTTTTTGGAACTCCGCCATCAGGGCTGCAAGATAATGGACACCTATCGGGATATTTTTCTCGGCCGTATAAAGCTCAGAATCATCTCCTATCTCTACCTTCAACTTCGCATTCAACCTGCGGGCAGTGGAAGGCATAAGCTGCATGAGACCCATTGCTCCAGCACGTGATAAAGCCAGAGGGTCAAAACGGCTTTCCTCCCTGATTATGGCAGCAACAAGATATGGGTCAAGGGATTTAACCTCTGAAGCGTGCCTTATTTCATCCCAGTATCCGAGCGGGTAAGCTAAATGCATCAATCCCTTTGCAGGAATTTTTTCGGCAATAGAAATAACCCTCCTGTAATCACCGGCGTCCATGGCAACAAAGCCGAGATAAAGGAATTCTTCAAGGCTTTCTGCGCTTGATATGGCCAGAGCTATTTCACTCCTTTCTTCTTCCTTCATATTTAATAGCCTTAACTCATCTATCCTCTGATAGGTTTCTCCTTCTGGCCTCGAAGGCCTTTCAGGCCGAAGTCCTGATACTGCCTCTCTGACCCCGAGGCGTGCCCTCGCAAGAAAACCGTAATAACCATTATCTTCAGCTATCATCCGTAAATTCTCAATGACTTTTTTTGCATTTTTCCCTGACCTCTCAAGACTCCGCGCCTTCCAGTAGACATATTTACTTTGATTTTTTATGTATCCTGAGTCAGATAAAATGGAAAAATATTCCGAGGCACTTTTATATTTACCCTCAAGATAGTCAAGCCAGCCTAAAGTCCACAGAGCATCCTCGGCATTTTCAGGAAAATTCTGCAAAACCCTCTTGAGAATCTTTCTTGCCTCATTGGTTTTGCCGGAATACCGTGCGTCTGTGGCCTGTGCGACAAGGAGATCAGCAAGACGCCTGTCATCCGGATTTTTACTGGCAAATTCTCTGAGAGAAGCATCAAATCCATCTTTATCTTTAGCCCTGTAAAGAGACCGGGTCTTCCAGTAAAGAGCATCGGGGCCAGCAAGGCTACTAAAGGTTTGAGCTGCCTCTCCATATTTTTTTGCCCTGAACTGGCAGACCCCAAGCAAAAAGACAATCCTGTCTCTCAATGTCTCATCCGCCACTGATCCCGAAGGTTCGGGACTGGTCGTTGCCCCGACGGTTCGGGGTAACTGAGCGGATGCCTTCCTCATCGCATCTTTATACGTTGATTCTGCTTTAGAAAAATTTCCTTTTTGAAGGAAACTGTCAGCCATCGCCACTGTCTCCTCTGCAGACAGGTCACCTGCATCCATTGCCTTAAGCTCTTCAAAGGCATCATTAGAAAAAGGGCCTGCATTTATATAAAGCTCTTTCAGCAATTTTACTGCCTCTGCTTTTTCACCCTCGGACTTAAGAATCATTGCGAGGATAAATTTAGCATCGTCTTTAGGAAAATCCTTTATATATCTGTAAAGTGCTTTCTTGGCCTCCTGTCGGAGACTCGACTCTACGAGTTTCTGCGATTCAAGCAGGGCAATAATCTCAAGCCACCTTGCATCTTTCAAAAGCGGGCCGCTCTTTATAGCCCTGGCAGTTTCTACAGCCCTGTCAAAGTCTCCGAGGCGAAGGTAGACCTCAGCAAGTGACCTCAATGTGTAATGTCTAAGAACAGGATAGGAATGGAGGGCCTTGCTGTAATGATCCCTTGCCCTGTCAAAAGAGCCCTGCCTTTCATAAAGCCTGCCGAGTAGAAAATGAGCTCTTCCCTGCCATTTCGACAAGCTCAATGGAGATTCCTCCTGACTTGAGCTCTCAAGGCCACAGGTATCCACCGCACTAACAGATTCATCAGTCTGGGATTCTGATAAATGAGGGAGAAAACCGAGGAGTATTTCTTCGGCCCTTTTGTATTCTCGTTTCTCGATCAGCTCTGCTGATTTTTTGAAAAGTTCGGTCCGGTCCTGGGTCGCAGAAGAAAAAGACGGGACGGATAGGATAACTGCAATTGCCAAAATCCAGAATCTTTTGTTTTTTAATCTTGCATTTTTCATTTTAATTCATTCCCCGAAGTGTCGGAACTCTTCGAACAGACCACTTCTGCTTCAACCCCAAGAGATAATGCAAGGCCATTGTGAATCACCCTCCCCGCATAAAGATTTACTCCTTTGTATAGGGCAGGATTTTCCCTTACAGCCTTTTCCATGCCTGAAGAAGCTATCTCAATAATATACGGCAGCGTCCTGTTTGTAAGGGCAATCGTGGCTGTCCTCGGATATATCCCTGGCATGTTGGTCACACAGTAATGGATTACGCCATTGACTGAAAAAACAGGTTTATCATGAGTGGTTGGCACTGTTGTCTCCACACATCCCCCCTGATCCACAGAGACATCAACAATAACAGAACCCTTTTTCATGCGGCTGACAAGTTCTCTGCTAACAAGCATAGGCGCCCTCTGTCCTGATATCAGAACCGCTCCAATCAGAATATTTGCTGTGACTGCCTCGTTCTCTATATTTTCCGGACTCGATATAAGTGTCACTACACTGCCTTCCATAAGCTCATCCAGGCGTACTAATCTTTCAATTCCCCTGTTTAAAACAGTAACGCATGCGCCGAGGGCAACAGTAACGCATGCGCCGAGGGCCACAGCAATCCTTGCGGCATTATAGCCGACAGTGCCAGCGCCTAAGACAACGACCTTTGCAGGCATAACACCCGGAACACCGCTCATTAAAAGTCCCGCCCCTCCTCCCGGCCTCTGCAGGTAGTATGCACCCATTAATGGCGCAAGCCTGCCTGCTATCTCACTCATTGGCCTGAGGAGAGGCAAGTCTCCATCAGACTCTACGGTCTCATAGCCAATAGCAATGGCTTTTTTCTTAAGTAGCATATCGATTAGTTCCATATTGGGTGCAAGGTGTAAGAAGGCAAAGATTATCTGTCCATCCTTTATGTATTCGTATTCCTCTGAAACAGGTTCTTTAACCTTAACAATCATTGAAGACCGCTTATAGACCTCAGAGGCAGAGGGAAGAATCACGGCACCGGCATTACTGTACTCAGCATCAGAAAAACCACTCCCCTCCCCCGAGCCTGACTCAATAAAGACCCTGTGGCCTTCTTTCTTAAGGGCTGAAACACCTGAGGGTATCATACCAACCCTGTACTCATGCGGCTTAACTTCCTTAGGGATACCAATATCCATAACTAAACTATATTAACTAAAAAGCAGTCGTCAGGCAAGGAGAAGCTGTCTTTTACCGGAGTTTCCTGAGTTTTAGCTTAAAGACGCAAGTTGCATCTTATAAACAGCTTTATGCCATCGCGCTTCTCTCCGTGTCGTCATTCCTGCGGAAGCAGGAATCCAGTATTTTCAATGTCTTTTACTCATGCGGAGAGTGCATAACCTTTTATCTATTCCCTGGATTCCCGCTTTCGCGGGAATGACACTCCCTGGCCGTTTGCGTTCTTCAATTTTTTAACTATTTCAATTGGTTAGATGCTTAGGTCTGAAAAAACTCAGGAAACTCCAGTTCATTGCCTTTTAATTTTTATAAATGCTGTGTTATCATTTTTTTATGATATACGACCTCAGATTCCACGGTAAAATTACACCACAAATTGAATTTTTTAGCCTCATCGGAGGTGCTGATATAAGTGCAGCTTATTTTTATGAAAAAGGCGACTCTTATGTAAGATTCTTTTTTAAGGGCAATGAATTTAGAATAAACAGCACAGGGGTTAGTTATAACAGTACAGGTGGCAGTTTTTGCGAATATATGTTCGGCGTAGAGCAGCCGATAAAAGACCTGCAGAAACGGGACATAAAAAATCGCCTCGTGATGTTTGGCGCCATATCCGAAGGAGAGGATAAAATCACATTCACTAACAACACCAGAGGTTCCGAGTCCTTTGAACAGATATTCCGGGATGGAAATGCAGTAACAAACTATTATTTCTTTGTCTCCTCGGATTATCAGGGCGAATTAAAAAAGAGACAGGAAATAATATTGAAGTCTGTCGGTAAATTTATTAAAAGAACTGAACTTATGGGCGAGGGAAAAGATACAGACCTCCTGGAGCAACTTATTGCTGATCTTGCGGAATCAAAATCCAATATCTTCCTCTTTAAGTTAATAAACAAGGAAAACGAAGAATATTATAAGGCATTCCAGAAGTTTTATTTTAAAGAAAAAACCTTATCTCCTGAGAGCGAACTCCTCCTTGAGGACATCACCTCAAGATACAGAATAGACCGTTATCAGCAGGAGAGAATGAAGATAGATGTAATGTACAGTCACCCTGAGAATAAGCGTATAGTAGACGAATACAAAGACATATTGATAGAGATGAGTTATGAGGATGTCATTCACCCATCAAGGTTAGCCCGACTGCAAAGGCTGAGGACATTGAGCATAAGGAATAACATCCCGATAATCCTGTTTGACACTCTGGATGAATTACTTTTAAAGGGCAAAAAAATATTAGAGTCAAAAGAACCGGAATATATAAAGGAGACAAGGGCAATTATCGAAAATTTATTTTTCAAAGATGCATCGCTCAAAAGCCATATAGTTTCCGAAGACATTGTAAAACTAATACGCGCACGGCATAATGCCCGCTCTAAAAGTGATATGAGTTTTGAGCGCGTCATCCTCGATGCCGGCAGGGCATGCGACGAAATAGCGAGAGAAACCAACACCCTCTCATTACTGGAAGAGCTCAGCTCCATCCTCACATACTTTGACAGATATGACAATATATTCGCACATCTTAATAAGCTTGCTTTCTCAGAAAATATTAATTTTACCGAGAATCCCATTAGAAGTTTAATTGGCAACAAAAAGGCATTTGATTCCCTGAACTACGGACTCTTTGATGAGCTCTTTGTAAAGGACCTGCTCGGCAACAAATATCTATCAAGCTATGGAAGAAAGAAACTAACAGCCCTCATAGAGGGCCTGAAGAAAATTGAGGAGGGCAATGCTACGTACAGAGAAATTGTTGCCATAATAAATAAAATCCTTAAAGAGGAAAAATTATACAGCCTGCTGCATGCGGCCATGAAGGAAAAAATGCGGAGCTTCTTCCCAGGCCTGGACCTGAAAGAAAACAGAAAAGAAATAAAGGAAGAAATATGCGGGGAACTTGCAGCAAAAGGCTTTAAGTGGGCGGTCTCAGACAGACTGTTTGAAAGAGTCCTTTTTGACCTGAAAAAAGAATCCTTCTATTTAAATCACCTCCTCCCCCTTGTTATTCATGAAAAGAATGTTTCTCTCAGGGAAGACTTTCTTGACAACAGCGGGCTTGACAGATTCTATATAGAGTCTTTAGAAAGGGATTACCTTGAAAACAAGGGGCTCAGTTTGAACTTTATGGATGAGCTTAAAGAAGGGCAAGAGCCCTCGGTTGTTAGATGAATGCCCCGTAAAGGATTTACAAGAAAAATAATAAATGCAATCAGACAACAGAGTAAACCTGCAGTCCTTGCACTCCTCGTTACTATTACAATCGTCGGAGCAGTAGTAGGCTACAAATATTACAAACACACACAGGAAGACCCCCAGTTCTGCGCCTCATGTCATTTAATGAGAGAGGCATTTCTTGCATGGCAGAAAGGCAAACACAGAGATGTGGTCTGTCAGAGATGTCATCACCTGAGCCTCCTCGAGCAGAATCAACTCCTGGTCGCCTTTGTGGTTAAAGGGTCCACGCAGTTTTCTCAGACCCATGGAAGGATTAAGCCATGGCAGGGTTGCAAAGAATGTCACCTCGATGAAGTTGCACAGGGCGCTCTGACCCTGAGGAAATCCTACGGCCATGCAAGACATGTATTTATGCAAAACATAGGGTGCAAAAGTTGCCACAGCGAAAGCCTTCACCTTTTCAAACCAGACGGGAGAGCCTGCCAGGACTGCCACAAGGACAAAGGCGTCCACGGTATTGGGATGGAGGGTTTTGCCTGCCTCAATTGTCATAGCTACAGCGAAAAAACACCTGCCATGGTTCCAAAAGAGCGCTGCCTGAAATGTCACAATATAGCAGTTAGAGGGCCAATGTCAGAATTTCAATGTCATCAATGCCATAAGCCTCATGGGAAGATTAAACCCTCATCAAGAGATTGTCTCAGCCAGTGCCACGGCAATGAGGCAACAGTAGGGCAGCACGGACTCCATATAAATAAAGGCATGGAGTGCCTTGACTGCCATAAGGCCCACAGTTGGATAGTCGGCCAGAAAGAATCCCGGAGGCTCTGCAGCCGCTGCCACAAAGCCAAAGACCCAATGGCCTTCATATACTAAATACTAATAAGCCTCTTCAAAACCACTTAAACCACAGAGAACACAGAGCCCCTCTTTCTTTTCCTGTCATTTCGAGCGAAGCGAGAAATCTTAGAGCCGTTACGATTCAATAAGTTTTAAGATTCCTCGTAGCCTTCGGCTCCTCGGAATGACATCAAAACTCAGTTTTTCAACAGGCTGACAAAATTGAACCCGCTTAAAAGAGAAAAAAACTTGCATTTCTGCAAATAAAATCCTGTTGATTTTCAATTTTGCAAATCTGTTATGCAAATTTTTCCTTTAAAATCAATCAATTAGTTTCTGGCATGAACTCTGCATTAAAAACAAATAGAGGGAAGGAAAAATGAAAAAGGAAATAGCAAAGAAAATGGCATATATAGGTGCAGGGGCTGGCCTTGTTATCTTTGCAATCTTTGGCCTGCTGCCTGGCTCTTTTCTCGGAGGTGTTATAGGGCTTAACATAGCAGGAAAACTATTTGGACTTCCTTTGGCCCCGAGTCTTATAGCAAGACTTACAGTTGTGATTTCCATGTTGATGGGGGTCATGATAGCTGGGGTGGTTTTTGTTGCAGGGTTTTCCATCCTCGGATGGTTAATCGGTCATATCGTTGAGCTAACTACAGAACGCAGGGTAATGAATGCCGGTAAGGAGGCAGCGGTAAAGTAAGTTAAAAAAATTTAAACGGAGGTAAATGTCATGAAAGCAAGAAAAGACATAATCGCAATGGGGACAAAAATAGGGGCTGTATTTGGCGGTCTGGCATTTCTGTTCTTCGGGATTATCCCTGGGTTTTATTTCGGCAGCTATGGCACCTTAGTGCTTCTCAATAAGCTCTTTGGTGGCCCTGTTGAGCCAACAGTTTTAGTGAGGACAGTAATGGCCGCAGGGATTATCCTCGGAATTGCCTGCGTTGCCTCATTAAGTCTTGTTGTCGGCGCTATCATCGGCACAGTCACAGGTTACATCACAGAAATGGTCTCCGGGCTTCTCAAGGCAAAAAAGATTGCTACAGAGCCTGTCAAAGCCGACTGATTTTTAACTGCAAAGGGGAAAATTTCCCCTTTGCATCTTCAAAAACTATGTCCTATGTGGTAGCATTTCTGTGTAATAACGGAAATGTGGTCAGGTAAAATGCCCTGACTATTTCCTTCTAAGGGAAAATCATGAAAGAAATAAGAAAAGATATGGTATCCATGGGCACAAAGGTTGGAGCAGTAATTGGCGGCATTGTCTTTATTGTTTTTGGAATCATACCTGGATTTTATTTTGGAAGCTATGCCACCCTTATCATCCTCAATAAGCTTTTCGGCGGGCCATTGAAGGCCGGCGTGCTCGTGAATGTCTTAGTTGCAATTGGGATTATACTCGGCATCTTCTGTATTGGAGCAGCAAGTATTGTAATAGGCGCAATCATTGGCACAGGGATTGGCTACTTGATTGAGTTTTTTACAGCGCAAAAAAAGAGATAACAAGGAGAAAAAATCTCAAAAACAAAAGGAGGGTTTATGACTAAAAAAGTTTTTATTCTATCCTTAATCTTTGTGGCAGTTGTCGTGGGGGCTTATTTTTACGTCAAAGAAGTCGCATTTGCAAATCCAAGAAATTGCAACCTGTGCCACTTTATGACCCCCTTTTATGAAAAATGGGAGACTTCCACCCACAATAAGGTGGCATGCCTTAAATGTCATGAATACGCACCATTGAATGCGGTATCAGGGCAATTGCGTTTCATGGCCGGGACATACAACCCCAGGCCCAGGACAAATGTCCCTGATAAAAATTGCCTGCAGACAGGATGCCACGATAGAAGACTCATCGAGTCCAAGGTCATCTTCACCAGAGAAAACATCAAATTTGACCACAGGCCACACTTCACAGAGATGAAAAGGGGCATAAATCTTCACTGCAGGAGCTGCCATTCAGACATTGTTCAGGGAGAACACGTCAAGGTCTCCAAGAACGTATGCTTCCTCTGCCATTTTAAAGGCATGCCTCCTGGAGAATCCCTGAAAGGATGTCCGTCATGCCACACAGCGCCAAAGGAAAAAATCACTGTAAAGGGCAAGACTTTCTCACACGAGGAGGCATTGAAAATGGGTTATACATGCCACCAGTGCCACGAAAAGATTACAACAGGGACAGGAATTGTGCCTAAAGACCAGTGTCATTTCTGCCACGTAGAAAAAGTAGAGATGTACAGTGATGTTAAATTCATTCATGAAAACCATGTGACAAAAAATCAGATTGACTGTTTGTGGTGCCATCCAAAGATAGAGCACGGGAAAATAAAAATGGCAGAAAAGATTCCGCTGTTAAATAAATAGGGGGCGCAATGAAGGCATTGGAACTTTCCAAGAAATTTACTTACATCGGAGCGGGTATTGGCCTGGTGCTCTTTGCCATCTTCGGGCTTCTTCCAGGAAGCTTTATCGGTGGTGTGCTTGGACTGAATATAGCTGGTAAAATTTTCGGCATTCCCCTGAACCCGACAGTTGGAACAAAAGCGATCATAGCCATTATGATGCTCCTCGGAGTCGCGATTTCAGGGGTTATATTTATACTCGGCGCTTCCCTGGCCGGCTGGCTGATAGGATATTTAATCGGCTCAGCCCTCGAAGCCACAACCGCAGGGAAAAAGGCATAGGAGGAGACATGAGAAAGTTACCTCTGTTTTTGTTTTTATGTCTTCTGTCCTTCCCTCCCCCTATGGCTCTCGCCGAAACTTTTACCTGTTTAGTCTGCCACAGTGCAATGAAAGGAAAAGTACGAACCGAAAAGGGAATCCTGTTTGAGGTCAATATCGATGAAGAACGCTTTTCTAAATCAGTCCATGGGGGGGTGGACTGTATTTCATGTCACATTAATTATAAAG
Organism: Nitrospirota bacterium; assembly: GCA_016214385.1. Classification (NCBI taxonomy): domain Bacteria; kingdom Pseudomonadati; phylum Nitrospirota; species Nitrospirota bacterium. The sequence goes on along the minus strand of JACROP010000124.1, from coordinate 6,003 downwards.
AAAATCCACACCAGCCCCCAAAAGATGCGACCAGAAAGGCAGTCTCTGAACTTGCAGATTCAATAGCCCATAAAGCCATGGTGAACCCTGTTGCCTATGCCTCATGCGTCCAATGTCATGAGGATGCTTATAAAACCGTGAAGGCCAGCATTCATGGAAAAAATATTTTTGAAAAAAAACAAAAAGACGGCGCCTTATGCCTTGACTGCCACGGTTCACCACACTATATACTGCCAGGTGCATTAAGGGAATCAATGGCAAACAAGTGGGAAATAGTCCATACCTGCGGTGAATGCCATGAGAGAGAAGATATTGCAAAAAAATATAATCTCGGAACCCATATCATAGAAAAATACAACGAGAGCTTTCACGGCAAAAAACACATTCTCGGCCACCCCGGTGCACCCACCTGCATAGACTGCCATGGATCTCATAATATCAAAAAATGGGATGACCCCCTGTCTCCTGTGTCATGGGAAAATCGCATTGAGACCTGTGGCAAGTGCCATCCCGGCTCTAATAAAAAATTTGTCGCAGCCATAACCCATAAACCAATGGGGAAAGACAATCCCATCGCATACTACGGAGAAAAACTGTTGATTATACTTACCATCTCAGTTTTTGCATTCACAGTAGGGCATGTAATCCTTGAGGCATATGCAGAGATAAGGGACAATGTCTTTAGAAAAAGAAAGGAGGAACCGCGTGAGTAATGAGCTGCCAGAAGAAGTCGAGCGATTTAATATAATATTCAGGATTCAGCACATAATACTTTTCACAACATTCCTGCTCCTTTCCTTCACAGGCTGGGCGCTTAAATACCCTGAGGTTGAACAGGCAGGCTGGTGGATAAAGATATGGGGCGGCCCAAAAACAGCAGGGATAATTCACCGTGTGGCAGGGATAACAATGCTCTTAGACTTCTCGTGGCATGTCCTTTATCTCGGTTATCTGCTTGTCACCAGAAAGATGCGTTTTGACCTGCGCACAACCATAATCCCACTTCCAAAGGATGTCAGAGATGTAATCCATAACTTCCTCTATTTCCTGGGGCTCGCAAAGACAAAACCAAAGTTTGGTAAATACAGTTACATCCACAAGTTCGACTACTGGGCAGTCTTCTGGGGCATGGGAATTATTGGAATCTCTGGCCTTATTTTAGCCTTTCCAACAAAGGCTTCATTCTTCTTTCCTGAGTGGAGCCTCAACTGGGTATGGGAGCTACTTTTTATACTACACAGCGATGAGGCGCTCCTTGCCATAGTCTTCATTCTATTCTGGCATTTCTATAATGAGCACCTTAAATGGGAAAAGTTCCCCATGGCCATGACATGGATAACAGGAAAAATTTCTATTGAAACCCTTAAAAAGGAACACCCCCTTGAATATGAGCGCCTCTTCGGAGGAAAAGAGGCAGGAGAAAAACAGGGCAAATGAGATTAGCAGCTCGATGCGAGTCTTCGCTGAAAGTCGCTTCGATCGGACTTATCATACTGATGTTCTCTGTAGCGTGTATACCTCCCCTGGAAAAAGAAAAGAAGGTAAGAGCCCCTGAGCATATAATCACAAGGGACGAAGCCCGCAAAGGACTTCCCTGCTTTAAATGCCATTCCTACCAGAAATTTTCTGAGAAGCCGAAGAAAGGAGTATTTTCCCATGTGCTCCATACTGATGTGGGCTATCACTGCAACCAATGCCACAGCTTTCAAGCTCACAGGTTTATAACCATAGATAAATCCATATGCAGCAGGTGCCATAACCTCGGTTCCTTTACTTATAAAGCATCTGGCTACCCTGCAGAATTTAACCACAAATCACACGACACCAGATTCGGATGCAGAGAATGCCATCCTGAGATGTTTTTTATGAAATACGGGGCATCTAAAATGACTATGGAAGGTATGTACAGAGGAAGTTACTGCGGCACCTGCCATGACGGGAAAAAAGCATTTTCTTCCACAGAGTGCAATAAATGCCATAAGTAGTACCTTTATTTCAAAAGCGAAAAAAGCTTTCCGATGATAAACCCGAAGATGCCTCCTATAAAGGCGCCAAAGGCGCCTATGAAGGCAATCACAACAATCACTCCCAGGAGAACTACAGGAGAATTGAGTCCTGGATTGATTCCAAAGAGTGCCCTGAGGTCATTGGCAACAGCCTCTCTCCAGCCTCCAAGGCTTCCGCCGAGAATGGCATCCATACTGAATGCAATAATTATCCCTGTTATCCCACCGATAATCATGCCGAGGTAAAAGGCCTTTTTCACTAACCCTCAATCCCCAACTTCTTAAACTTTCTATATAACGTTACGAGGTCAATGCCGAGGGCCTTTGCTGTTGCCTCTTTATTTTTCTGATTAGCGTCATATGCCCTCATTATTAAGTTTTTCTCAAATTCGTTGACTGAAACCCTGAGAGGAGGTAGCTCTCTGGCCTCGCCGGCCTCCTCGGTACGAGTCGATTCCGACTGGAACTTTTCTGGCAGGCACTGAGGAGTAATCACATCGCCAGTGCATAGAACTACCGCCCTTTCTATGATATTTCTTAATTCCCTTACATTGCCTGGCCAGGGGTAATCTAATAATAGGGACATGGCAGATGCATCAACACCTTTTATGGGCTTCTTATTCTCCTCGGAGAATTTCCTTACAAAATGGTTTATGAGGAGAGGGATATCTCCCTTTCTCTCCCTCAACAGAGGCACCTTTATTTCTATAACATTAAGCCTGTAATAGAGGTCCTCCCTGAAAGAGCCACCTTTAATCTTTTTATCAATATCTGTATTTGTTGCCGAGATAATCCTTACATCTACAGTCTTTGACCTTGTATCGCCGAGGGGTGTGACTTCTCCTGATTCGAGGACATTTAATAATTTTGCCTGAAGACTCAGGGGCATGTCGCCTATCTCATCGAGGAAAAGGGTTCCTTCATGTGCTATTGTAATAAGGCCCTGTTTATCGGCAACTGCGCCTGTAAAAGCACCCCTTTTATAACCAAAAAGCTCTGACTCAAGAAGGCCTTCTGGTATAGCAGAACAGTTGAGGGAGATGAAGGGTTTATCCCTGCGCGGGCTGTTGCAATGGATAATCTCGGCTATAAGCCCTTTACCCGTGCCTGATTCCCCGAGAATAAGAATATTACTCCTCGTTGGGATAACCTTCTGAAGTGTATCAAAAACCTTGAACATCGCATCAGAGTCTCCCACGAACTCCTTACAACCCATATATTGGCTTAACTGCTGTTTCAGCGCAATGTTTTCTGAAATAAGTCTCCTCTGCTCTAAAACCCTCTTTATGGTTAATCTTATTTCTTCATTCAAAAAAGGTTTGACGATATAATCTGAGGCACCTTTTTTCATAGCTTCTACTGCCGACTCCACCGAGGCAAAAGCAGTCATCATAAGCACCGACACCTCTGGATTCAACTCTTTTGCCCTCTCAAGAACAGCTATGCCGTCCATTCCTCCCATTTTTAAATCTGTAAGGATTACATCGAACTCCTCTTTCTTGAGCCTTTCTACAGCCTCCTCTCCGCTGTAAGCTAAGGTTACAGAATAACCCTCGGCCTTCAAAAGAAATTCCAGGGCCTTACATATATCCCTTTCATCATCAACTACAAGTATTTTTGCCTTCATCTTAAAATATCCTTTGTCTTCTTTTTTCTATTCACGGACTAATGGTAGCGATACAGTAAACTTACTCCCCCTGCCAGCCTCGCTCTCCGCTGTGATATGGCCGTTAAACCTTCTTATTATGCTGTAGCTTACAGTAAGGCCGAGGCCTGTGCCCTTTTCCTTTGTTGTGAAAAATGGGTCAAACACCTTTGCTAAATTCTCCATGGGAATACCAACACCCGTATCCCTGAACTCTATCCTGATTTCTCCGTCCCCAATACTGCTCATTACCGTCAGGGTTCCACCCTCAGGCATAGCATCTATAGCGTTTAATATTAGATTTACAAATACCTGTGAGAGCTGGTTCCCATCAATCGTAATCTTAGGTATTTCACTATTAAGCTCCTTAACAATAGAGATAGCTTTAACCCTTTTATCATACTGCACAAGAGATAGGGCAGACTCTATCAGTTCATTCACCTGCCATTCTTTCATCTCTACCGCGGGCATCTTGGAAAATCCTGAGAGCTGCCTCACTATATCAGCAATCCTGCTTATGTGAAAATGGATGGTGGCAAGGCTCTCCTTCTTGAATTCGTCCTGCTCCATTTCCCTCAAAATCTGCACAAATGAAAAAACCGAGGTAAGTGGATTGCCGATTTCATGAGCTATGCCAGCAGTTAAGCGGCCCAGGGAGGCGAGCTTTTCAGAATGCATCATCCGCTCTTTCTCAAGCTCCTCCTGATGCCTTACCCTTGCCTCTGCCTGTATCCTCTTCCTGTTAATAAAGACCATCACCATTGCGCCTATCGTGGTTGTAAGGAATATCGATATAATCAGCCATGCATAGAGCTTCATGCTTCTCTGAGTTGCATATGTGACCTCTGAGTATGGCGCAGAGACAGCAATTATCCATGAAGTGCCGCCAATAGATGCCCTTGAGAAGGCAAGTATCTTATCCTCGCCCGAAGGAGCCAGATACCTGCCATACTGTCCGGCAACTCCCTCAATTATTTTCTTCTCAAGCTCAAAAGAAGCATGGCATTTAAAACATGTGCTATCTGCCCTGTAAAGATTTTTACCCACCATTTGGGGCTGGGTCGGGTGATAGAGGAGGTCTCCCTCTTTGTCCATCATCCAGGCATATCCCCTCTCACCAGATTTTATCGGGGAAAGGAATTTACGTGTTATATCTTCTAAGAAAACTCTGATTGCAACCGCACCCTCAAAAGAAAGCCCTTTGTATACAGGAGCGACAGCATATACCCCTTTTATATCATGGCTTACATAGGCATGGTCCTTCTGAAGACTCTTAGCCCTTTCGAGGTAGTCGTCTGGTATCTGTGGAGGTGGCCAGTCACCCTCAACATAGAGTTCCTTACCTTTTGAGTCAAAGACCTTAAAACTCGTCCTGATATCCTTCATGCCACGAAAGACCTCTTTTGTCGCCCATCTGTAATCCTCGGATTTTCTGAATTCCATCCTCGATAAAACATGGGCGAGAAAAAGAGACTCTTCCCTGAGGTCATTGATAAAGCCCTCTATATTAGATGCCTCAGATTTTGCCAGAAGTAACTGCTGCCTGTTAAACTGTTCTGCCATCTCATTCTGGAGGCTCTGCTGGAAAAATATATTGAGCGTTATCAGCGAGGAGAACACAAAAATCAGGATGCCAATTATGAGGATATAGACCTTCATAATTAATGATAACAGAGAACCCTTTAATCTGTAAAATGTGGTTCTTCTCTCACTCCCCTCGCCCCTCTTTTCCAAAGAGGGGGACAGAAAGAGAATTGCTTTTCCAAAGAGGGGTTCGCAAAAGTCCCCCTTTGAAAAAGGGGGATGTAGGTCGTTGCGACTCGTAACTGAGGGGATTTTGTAAATTTATTTTTTGCGTTTGTATTAACAATGGAGATTAAGGAAGAAGGGTGGGGATTGTGTTTCCTGGATATTGGACATTTGAGCAATATGGAATGGAGGCGGCGGCCGGATTTGAACCGGCGCATAAAGGTTTTGCAGACCTCCCCCTTAGCCACTTGGGTACGCCGCCGTTTTCAGTAACGAGTAACCAGTAACGAGTGATGAGTTTCAAATTCTCTACTTGTTACTCGTTACTTGTAACTTGTCACTGTCTTCATGGAGCGGGTGGCGGGATTCGAACCCGTGACCCCAACCTTGGCAAGGTTGTGCTCTACCAGCTGAGCTACACCCGCAGATGAAATTTGCACAGCAAATTTCAGAGTCTAAAGTTTAAGGTAAAAAGTTATCATTTCACGTCATTCCCGCCCCGTATCAGAGTACGGGGTAAACTCCAGCAGGAATCCAGAGAAACAAAAGACTGGATTCCCCCGTATCAAGTACGGGGCAGGCTCAGTCAAGCACGGAATGACA
>JACROP010000123.1 GCA_016214385.1 Nitrospirota bacterium | reverse complement strand
GAGAATCAAGGGGTTGCGGAAGTAGCCCCTTTTCGCTTTCCCTTCTCCTTCCCGGGCCTTTTCACAAGTCCAAACCGTTATGTGATAAAATACCCCTGGTACTTAAAGGTAAAAGGACTTCATGCAGCCGAAGTTCAAAAGTTCAGAGGGCAAATAATAAAAAAAATAGGGGACAGGGGCTTGGACGAGGCTTGCTGACAATAGTGCAATAGAGCAAAAGTTCAAAAGTCCAATAGAGCGATAGTTCTAAACTATGGCACTTCTGGCTTCTGCACGGCGGCAGTTACAATAAGGTATGGGCTTGCTCCTGCCAAATTTTGTCAGTCGTTCAATAATTTGACAGGTTTTGTTAGTCATGGCCAATAAAAATCGTTTTATTTCAAATGGTTTTGTTTTGCTATTTATGGCATAAGAATTGCTCCTTTTATTGTTATAAAGAAGAGAATTTTATTTAGAAAGTTTTGTTATCCCCGCCCCGATTTATCGGGGCTTACCTCCACCCCCTCAGGAGGCTTTCCGTCCGCCTCCTCTGGGGGCTCCCCTCCTCGTGAACAGTCTCACTCAGAATCTATCTTGAAAATAATTCCGCAGTGGGGGCACTTCATCTCTGTGCTATTTTTTGAAAAGGCTTCAAAACATTCCTCAAAGCCCTCAAGACCAAAGACTAAAGGCTCTAAATCCAAGAGAAGATAATGAAGAAACTGGTACGCGTTTTGGCATTATTCCTTTTCACTGTATCTATCGCTTCGGCAGGACATTTATATAAGGAAAAAGACTATCAAAAGGCATGGTGTGAAAAGCAAGGTGGCATATTGGAATATGTGCTTGATGACGGCACCCGTGTAGACTGCCTGCTGCCAGAGGTGGCAGTAGAATTTGATTTCGGCAACAAATGGGCAGAATCCATAGGGCAGGCACTGTATTATGGTATAAAAACCAATCGTAAAGCTGGAGTAGTGCTTATCATGGAGAATCCAGATAAAGACCAGAGGTATCTAAAGAGACTGAAGACCGTAGCAGACCACTATAATATAATGATATGGACAATGACCCTGCAGGATTTATAAAAACGGATTATTTTATCTCTTTTTCGCCTCGGCGAATCAGACGAGTCTGACAGGACCTGGCAGTTCAAGTAGTTTTTTATTCTAACCGCTTTTTTAATGCAGGTCAATCGAGGCGGCCTGTCCCAAATCCCGATTTAGAAATTGAAATTATTTAGGTAAACCTCAGTAGGACAAGCGGCTCGCTTGTCTAAAGATTTCACCCACAGGGACAGGCGAGACGCCTGTCCTACCAGGACTTGAGATCTCTGCGCTATTTGTAGGTATTACCAAAGGCTTGCTCTCTGAAAGGCCTTTAGGCTATATTATTACATGCTTGAGATAATGCGGAAACATATTAAATTTTTCAGTGTCATACTCTGGCTTGTGATCATCTCTTTTGTCTTATGGGGGGTTGGAACCATAGACGACTCTTCGAAAGAAGTTGTGGCTGTTGTAGGTAAGGAGAAAATAACCACAGAGGAATACTGGAGGACTTATGACAGGGTCGAGGCGTATTACAGGCAGATGTATAAGAATGAAGAAGAGATAAAGAAGCTTAATTTGAAGGACAAAGTCCTCGATGAGATGATAGACGAGAGGGTGCTCATGATTGTTGCCGATAAAGCAGGGATAGAAGTCACAGAGGACGAGCTGCACGAGGCAGTAATGGCAGAGCCAGCCTTCCAGAAAAATGGAGTTTTTGATAGAAACGTTTATCTCAATACGCTTCGCTTGAACCGCCTTACACCTGAGATGTATGAAAAGGCCAAGAGCAGGGAGATGCTTCTCCTTAAGATGCACAGGCTTATCGGAGAGGTGGCAGAGCTGTCGCCTGACGAGAGAAAAATCCTTGATGCACTGAAAACGGATAATGGCCCGTTAGCCGAGGCCCTTTTTTCAGCAAAGCGGGGTATAGTCGTGAAGGCCTACATCGAAAGCATAAAGAAGCAGATTGATATAAAAGTAGACAGGAAGCGTATTTCTTAATCCGAATAATGCATTTAGAAAACCACAGAGAAGTATAATATAAACCACAGAGACACAGAGGCACTGAGGGATAAAAAGTGAAGATATGTTTTAAAAATTCTCTGTGTCTCTGTGCCTCAGTGGTTATTCTTATCTCTGTGTTCTCTGTGGTTCAATTGCAGTACTGGGGTTAAATGAAGCGCCTTCTTGAGATCTCAAAAAAAACTTCCCGCCTCCTCTTGGGCCTCATGTCAGGCACAGCGCATGACGGTGTTGATGCAACGATTGCAGAGATAAGAGCCCGTGGTCAGGAGATAGAGATAAAGTTTGTTTATCACTTCCAGTATCCCTTTGATGATACCCTGAGGGCAAAAATATCAAAGGCATTTTCAGGGACAACAGAGGACATATGCCGGCTTAACTTTGAACTGGGCGAGGTATTCGCAAAGGCAGCCCTTATCTGTATTAAAAAGGCAGGCTTAAGCTCAGGGGACATAGATGCCATTGCCTCTCACGGCCAGACGATTTATCACATACCTCCAGAGGATGGAAAGGCCGGCTCTACACTGCAGATAGGCGAGGCCTCGGTAATTGCAGAGAGGACGGGTATAATGGTCATATCCGATTTCAGAACGAGAGACATGGCAGCAGGTGGACATGGAGCACCCCTTGTCCCCCTGACTGATTATATAATGTTCAGGAAGGAAGGGAAGGTCAGGGTCGTAAACAACATAGGAGGAATTGCAAATATCACTGTTGTGACTGATAAGATTGACGATGTAATCGCCTTTGACACAGGCCCCGGGGTAAGCCTGATAAATGAGGCTGTCAGGATTTTCACTGAGGGGGAAATTTCTTTTGACAGAGACGGTATGCAGGCAGAAAAAGGAGTGGTTATAAACAAACTGCTTGATGAGCTGCTTGGCCATGCCTATTTTAAAAAATTACCCCCAAAATCAACTGGGAGGGAGACTTTTGGAAAGTCGCTGGTTGCGAATATTATAGAGAGATATAAAGATGCTGAGCCTGAAAATATATTAGCAACCCTTACAAACTTTACAGCCTTATCAATACAGAAGGGCTATAGAGATTTTGTATTCCCGAAATTCAAAGTCGATGAGATAATCCTCTGCGGCGGCGGGAGCAAAAACAGATTTCTTGTAAAGCTTTTATCCGGGCTTTTGAGTCCCACAGAAATCAATCCGATTGAGAAATATGGAATCCCCTCTCAGGCTAAAGAGGCATTGAGCTTTGCAGTCCTTGCAAATGAAACCCTTTCAGGAAGGGCAGGTAACATACCCGGTGCAACAGGAGCTGAGAAAAGAGTGGTTCTCGGGAAAATAACTCTTTAGTTTCCTTACCGTCTCCTTGCCAGCTCCGCATCTATTACCTTCTTGAACACCTCATATGGTTGAGATCCAACAACTCTGCGGCCATTAATAAAGAAGGTGGGAGTGCCCCTCACTCCAAGACTCTGTGCAAGCGCCATATCAGTCTCTATCTGAGGACGATGGGTCCCATTGTTGAGATTTTCCTTGAATGTCTCTATATCCAATCCGAGCTGTTGAGCATAACCAATAAGGTCTTTCATGCTGTGTCGTGGGAAGTTTTTGCGGAGCAATCTGTCCATGTCATAGAATTTCCCCTGCCTTGCTGCCTCTAAAGCAGCCATTGAAATTAATTCAGAGCCTTTGAGCGGCATATGTTTTACAATTAGGCGAACGCTGTCTCTGTATTCTGTGAGAAGGCTTTCGAGAGTCTGACCGACCCTCGCACAGTAAGGTCAGCGATAATCTGTAAATTCAACAATAGTGACTGCTGCATCAGAGGGGCCGACCTGAGGTGAGTCGCCAATGGGTATATCCCCCTGCTGGGCGCAAACGTTTAATGAAAGTAAGGCAATCAGCGCTGGCAAAAAAACAAAAACCTTCCTCCCCCTTCTCATCATTAACCTCCTCTTACAATGTCACACAAAAATTATAGGTGACTTTCTCAGGATTTTTTGATAATCTTTTTTTAAGATTACAGCAAACTAATTATAGCCTTTTTAGATTTATAAAAAAAGCATTTTCTGGAGGAGGAGTTATAAAAAGTGGATGAAATAGTTGTATTTATAACTGCAGGCTCCGAAGAGGAAGCTGCGAAGATTGCCCGTGGCCTTGTTGATGCCCACCTTGCAGGATGTGTGAACATTGTTAGAAATATCAGGTCAATCTACAGGTGGCAGGGTAAGATTGAGGACGAGGCAGAGGTCTTGATGGTTGTTAAAACACAAAGGCATCTATTTGCATCCCTTTCAAAGAAGGTGAAAGAGCTTCACAGCTATACAGTCCCTGAGATTATCGCTATGCCAATTGTGGAGGGATCAGAAGATTATTTAAAATGGCTCATGGAGGTAACGCAGAAAAAATAATTGACATAGTAAGGTTTTATAAGTATTGTTTCTATTAAATTATAAAGGGGAAGTTTTCTTGAAAATAATCCCCTTAAATTTAACAAAAACTAAAAAGGAGGGTTAAAGCATGGAGGAGAAGAAAAGACAGTCGTTTAAAAAACGCCAAAAGGAGCTCATTCTACGAGCCTTAACCGATCCAGCATTCAGAAAATTGCTGATGAGCGATCCGGCAAAAGCTCTTGGTAAAAAGATAACCATTGAGATTCGGAAAGAAATTAAAATGATTTTAGCAGCTGTTAAAGGTATAGAGGCGCAAATATCAGCTTTAGCTGATGAGCTGCTCTGTGCAAACGGGGGACCATGCGGTATTGCATGATAAATCTCATTATCTATCTGAAATTCTCGTAGCTACTACCTGGGAGTGTAACCTACACTGCTCGTACTGCTTTGTTCGTCAGCACGGTTTATCTGCAAAGTGTAAACAGATGTCTCCTGAACTGGCAGTTCGGGTTGTAGATTCATTAGATAGTGGTTTAACTCATGTTGAGACAATATGCCTTCACCTTTACGGCGGAGAGCCTTTGGACAATCTTCCTGCACTTGAGGCAATGGTAAAACGAGCAGGAGAAAAAAGCCCCGGCCGTTTCCGTTTCGCCGTCACAACAAATGGTGTCGTAGCGGATTCATCTGTTTATGAGCTTCTGGAAAAAGGTCGTTTTCAGGTTATCCTTAGTATTGACGGGCCAGAGACTATTCACGATGAATGTCGGCGGACAACTGATGGTAAACCGACTCATGCAAGTGTTTTACGATTTCTCGAAGGTCTTCGTTCCAAAACTCACTGCTGGGTTCGCGGTTCTGCCGTTGTTCGCTCAGGCTGGAGCCTTATGCAAGCCGTTACGTATTTATATAACCTTCCAGTAGATGCTGTTAAGGCACAAATCGCACGGGTACAAACGGGCACGCCATATGCACTGAACGATTTTGAGAAACAAAATTATTTACGTGAACTTGAGGAAATAGGTAAGCTCGTTATATCCGATTTAAAAGCCGGACGCACGCCAAAAGATGATCGTTTTTCAAGTCGGGTATTACAGTTATTAAAGGGTGAAAAACGCTATTCATTTTGTGGGGCAGGCTATACTATATTCGGCATTACTCCTGAAGGTATTGTACTGCCATGTGTTCTGATTAACAGAAACGAAATAGAATTGGGACACATTGACGATGATCCAGCTATCTGGCTCCGTAAAGGGGAAAAATGGAGAGAAAGTCACCGCAATCGTACTGAATGTCTTTCCTGCAGCGCTTTGCCCCTTTGCGGAGGAGGATGTTATGCGATTAATTCTGTCTGCGGTGATGAAGAATGTGAAATTATTCGTAAAAACTGCGAAGTAGCAACCTCAATTTATCAGCATTTCCGATCAAATCCAGAAGCACTGCTGGCATTGGCAGGCATAGTCTGAATTTTGTTTTATGAAAAAGGATTGAGACATCGTTGATGAACCACAGAGAATGGCATATTGATAGGAATCCGCCTGATGGCTTTAACCCAGGTGATGTTTCTCCACCGTTCCTTCCTCAAGGAACGTGGAGCGTACAGTCACTTGCCCTTGATGTATCAGGAAGTTGTAATCTTGCCTGTCGTTACTGTGCTGAGGATGCCTCCCAGCCCAAACGTCAACCAATGGACATAGAAACGATGGGGTCTGCCCTGGATTTTATTTTTCCTCACGGAAAGATAACCAGAAACACCTCGCTGCGATTTGGAAGCGGTGAGCCCCTCCTTGCTTTCCCCTTACTCAAAATGGCCGATGAGCGAATAAAAAAGATTTGCACCGATAGTCGATCTCGATACCCTGAAGTTTTCATCACGACCAATGGGACTCTTATTGATAATGAAGTTAGCGAGTGGTTAATATCCTCAGGCTGGCATCTCAAGATCAGTTTTGACGGCCCAAGGTCTATCCATGATTCCTGGAGAGTCACTCCGGGTAACTGTGGAACTTATAATCGCATCAAACCGGTTATTAAAAAATTGGCAAAACAGATGCAGGACAGATTAAGTGTTACTGCGGTTTTATGCAAAGGCGCTGATCCACAAAAAGTTTTTGATGAAATTGAGAATATGGGAGTAAACCGCATTGAGATGGTTCCAGTCGTACATCATAAGATGTCCATACTGCCTGATTCTTCTGATATTGAGTTGTACAGAGAATTTGTTCAAGGATACGCACGTCGTTTTTTGCAAAAAAAGGGGAAAAAGATTCCTGTCCTTGTCCGCTTTGCAGAACGGGTTTGCCGCGTAATGGGTTATAACAATCTTCGCGTCCCCTGCGGTGCGGGGAGGTCTTTTTATGGAGTTGGACAGGATGGGACGGTATATCCCTGCTTCCGTTTTATCGGGATTAAAGATTATGTTCTGGGGAATCTTCGTTCAGGACTTGACAATGAAGCGGTTTATAAATTTCGTTCAGGAGCAGGCAAGCCATATGATGAGCGCATTGCCTGCCGTGATTGCTGGGCTGCTCCACTTTGCGGTGGGCCATGTTTTTCATGCGCTGAATTGTTCGGTCCCGGGAAAGGGGAGCCTCTCGATATACATTGTGCATATTCGCTGACAGATGCGAGAGTTGCTATATGGTTAGTTGGCCAACTGAGAAAAAGAGAACCGGAACGTCTATTATCATTTCTGCCCGGGGTATCAAGATTATATGAGGAAGAAAGTCTTATTAGTAAAACCACCTGAGAAATCAAATTTCAACTTCGGCACATTCAGTTTAGGCGTGTTGGGGGCTGCAATTCGTGATCGGGCGGACGTTGCCATATTTGATGCAACCAATCTTTCAATTGACGAAGCTATCCAGACCATTTATTTTCATAAACCGAATATTCTTGGAATAACTGTTATGGGCCTGACATCTGTTGAACCAACAGGATTGCTGATTCAACGTATAAAGAAAGATAAAGGTAAATTTTCTCAAGCCTTAAAAGATACTCTCATTATTGCCGGCGGTCATGGAGCATCTATGGCATATACTCATCTTCTTAAGGCAGGCGTTCATGCGGTTGTTATTGGTGAGGGCGAATTAACGCTGCAACGGATTTTATCAGATGGAATCCATCCGGGAACTCCCGGGATAGCTTGCCTAAATGGAAAGAAAATAGTTGTAGGCTCTAAACAGCAATTGATACGTCCTCTCGATTCCTTACATCCTCCTGCTCGCGATCTGATGCCATTTCCATCAAATGGAGTTCATCTTATGGAAACAAGCCGTGGCTGTCCCCACAACTGCGGTTTTTGTGAAACCACCCGATTTTATGGACAGGTCTGGAGACCATATTCTCCAGACCGTGTGGTAGCTGAGGTAAAACGACTTGTCAATGAATATAATGCATGGATTATTCATTTTGCCGATGATAATTTTGCTGCCAGTCCCCACCGGGTGATTGAAATTTGTAAAAAATTAAAAAGAATCGCTCTTCCAGCATTTATTATGGCATCGGCAAGGGCAGATGATCTTATTTCATATCCTGAGTTAATTCCAATGATGGCATCAGCACGCATTCTTCGGATTTCGGTAGGGGTGGAAACCCTTGAACCTGAGATGTCAAAAATAATAAATAAACCTATATCGATAGAGTCTTACAAAAAAGCATTCAGCCTTATGAGAGATTATGGTATTTTCTCGATAGCATCATTTATTATCGGTATACCCGGAGAAAAAATAGAGATGAGACAGCGTGCTTTGGATCTGGCAATTGAGATCGGAGTTGATTCTGCTCACTTCCTGCCCTTTCTGCCACTTCCTGGCATCCCCCTGCTTTCAAAAAAAGGCAAATATGATGCAGCCCCTGCTGATATAAGAGATGCATATCTGCTGACAAAAAAATTTCGCCAGCACAGAACTGTTCGCAATCGCCTACAGGTTGCCTCTGAACAAGGTAGCATAAGAGGTTTACTTGCAAGAGCTACCCTCAGCCGACAAGCCATTGTTTGTCAATAAATTGTTTTGTCGATGGGAAAGTTTTTTTGGTTCTTTCTCATTTCAAGTGGGTAAATCTGTTTCTTTTATCCCCTCTCCCTTTCTTCATCTTTCTCTTTTTGCATTGCATGTTGGCCACCGTCTATTTCAATTACTATGCCTCTTTCATAGCAGACGAAATATAATACATAATGTCCCATTGGCTGTTGTCGTGTGAATTTAAGAGCCTCCAATTGCCTGTCTCTCAATCGTTTCCATAACTTTCCTTCTGCGTCTGTTGGCCTCTTTCGCAGGCGCTTAGTAATTCCACCAAGATTAGTGTTCATCCTTTTATTTTACCCCTCACCATAACCCTCTCCCACAAGGGGAGAGGGAAAATTCTACACACTCAATATGAGAAAGAGCCAAAATAAATCACATTATGCCATCAGTAAGGAAATTACAGTTGAGTCACAAAATGTTCGGGTTCAACAAACTTGAACCCGCAGGAGAAAATTCCCTAAATACTGGATTCCCCGATCGAGTCGGGGAATGACAACTTACGCACGGCACTTATTATGCTCCCCTTTCTACATTGCCATATGCTGTCCAAGAAAATTTATTTTGGACAAGAGTGGTATGTTATAATTTTTTAAAGGCGCTCGATCTTCAATGATTAAATTACTTATCTTTGACCTTGATGGCACACTTGTGGATTCAATTCAGGACATAACAGATGCCCTGAATTATGCAGTGGCGCCTCTTAACATCGGCCCCTTCAGCACTGCAGAGATAAAGGAAAAGGTGGGCTCTGGCATAACAAAACTCATAGAAGGCCTTATCCCTGAAGAAAAATCCGGGATGAGGGATGAAATAGTAAAAAGGTTTCTTGAGCAATATTCAGCCCATCTCCTCGATAATACAAGGGCATATCCAGGGGTAAAAGAGACCCTCTCAAAACTCGGGGATTACAGAAAGGCTGTTATTTCCAATAAGAGGGAGGCCCTGTCTAAAGCAGTCCTCGATGGTCTTGGCCTTGCAGATTTTTTTGATATAATCCTTGGTAGCGACAGCGTGCCGGAGAAAAAGCCTTCTCCTGCTCCAATTATCAAGATCCTTGGGGACCTCGGCATTGATAAGGATGAAGCCCTGATTGCAGGTGATAGCAACCTTGATATAGAGGCAGGGAAAAAAGCAGGTATAAAGACAGTGGCAGTGACTTATGGCTACAGGGGGAAGGAGTTTCTTGCTGGTGCAGATTACATGATCGATAATATGAGTTACCTGCTGACACTGTTACAAAAGTTAAACAGCAGAGAAATATCAGCGGAGGTAAATATTCAGGACAGCCGCAGGGAGCCGAGATATGCGGTCCCTGAAATTTATCAGAAGTATATATCACTGAAGACCAGGATCGGACTCCGTGATTTTATGCCTACAGTGCTGCTTGATTTCAGCCGTAAAGGAATCAAGGTGAAAAGCCCTGTTGCTGCTGAAATTGATTCCACCATTGATTGTGTAATCTCGGCGCCAAAGTCCCTTGACAGGGAGATAGCCTTCAGGGCAAAGGTCAGATATTGCATCAGTGAGCAAGGGGCTTCGGATTTCCTGATAGGGGCTGCGATTGTGGAGGGTGCTGATAATCTGTGGTTTAATATCTTTTCAAAGGTGCATGATTTTATAATTGAGAGAGGCGGCGATTTCTTTTAGACAGGATGAGACCCTCGACAGCATCAGGGATGTAAAAATTTTTCAGCGCAGGAAAGGTTACCGTTTCAGTGTTGATGCCCTTCTGCTTGAGGACTTTATAACGCTCAAGCGTTTTAATAAAGGCATAGAATTAGGCGCAGGTTCGGGAATTATATCCATTCTCCTCGCAAAGAGGTTCAAGGATATAAATATCACTGCAGTTGAAATTCAAAAAACTCTGGCCGGACTTGCAAAAAGGAATGTCAGCCTCAATGGCCTTGAAAACAGGATCGAGATTGTCAGGGAAGACATAAAGCGTCTTCCTGAAACGTTTTCTTCTGGAGAGTTCGATATTGCATTCTCAAACCCTCCTTTCAGAAAGCCAGCTACAGGCCTTCTGAGCCCTGCAGAGGAAAGGGCAGTAGCAAGACACGAATTAAAGATTAACCTCAGTGAGCTTATAAGCGTGGCTTCATATCTCCTTAAAAATAGCGGCAAATTTTTTATAATCTATCATCCCTTCAGGCTTATAGAGCTTATAGGGCTTTTACAGAAAGCACAGCTTGAGCCAAAGAGGATGAGATATATCCATTCAAGGCATGGCGCGGAGGCCAGGATGGTTCTTATCGAGGCTGTAAAAGGCGCAGGGCCATGGCTTAAAGTTGAACCGGCCTTTTATATTTATGAAAAAGGGGTTGAATATACTGCTGAAATGAAGCGGATTTACGGAGAATAGATGATAAGAAATCAGGGAAGCTTGGGGCAGGCTGTGTCCTTGCCGCGGGACCAGTCATGGACGGCATCCCCCATGCCACCGAATCCACCGACTCCAGGAATGTGAATGGTCGGCCGATACAGCTCGATGCGGGTCTTGCCGGGCGAGACGGCAGATATATCGGCACCCATCAGGTAAAACCCGCCCTCGGGCATGGTCGGGCCAATGGTTCGAGGCGCGTCAATCTTCTGCACGGTGAGCTCGGCTTGATCGTTGCGGACGACCCGGATGAATGAATTGTACTTAGTGTAGCCGGACGACATGCTCATCCCTGTCATGACATGCTTTGTGACAACCACGTTGAAGCACTTGTCGGTTTTTCTGCTGAGATGGTCCACGACCTGTTCGAAGCTCCGGTCTACGACGAAGCTTTCGACCCGCCACGGCCCTTCACCACGCAAAACAGTGGCACGGAACTCCTCGCGGCTCTGCGGCGGGACGGAAAAGGCGCAGGCGCCGAGCGCCAGGGTAGCCGCTACGATAAGCAATCTTGCCATCATTGGCTTCTCCTTAAGATGGTGGAGCTGATCCCGATGCAATCGGGACGACCTGTCGATGCGACCGCTCTCCCAATGGTGGAGCTGAGGGGGATCGAACCCCTGACCTCTTGAATGCCATTCAAGCGCTCTCCCAACTGAGCTACAGCCCCATGATATTAGGTTTTGAAAACTTAAAGATCAATTCCTCTATATATTTATGGCTTTTTTGCTTTTTTATCTCTCTTTCTCTTCTTACGGCTTCGCTTCGAGTTTGATACTCTTCATGATATACCAAATCCCAGGGTTTCTTTGCTTTTGTTGAATTTGTATATCCATTGTTATGTTTTAATAATCGTTGTGAAAGATTTTGACACTGTCCTATATAGAATGAACTATCTTTCTTGCTTCTGATTATATACATATAATACATGATTGTTTTGTCAACTTCTGACCTTTTCTGACCTTCCCGATGCAATCGGGACGCTCTCCCAACTGAGCTACAGCCCCAGAAGATTAGAAAGAATAACATCTATTTTAAAACCATGTCAAGAAACTCAACGCACTACTTCTCATTTATCAAGGCGTCTATAAAAATTTTTCACCAGCCCTTCCTACCTAATCTCCTGTCCCTAACACTTCTTTACATTTTCTTGTAGTGTCATGCCGTATCAAGGGATTCCGGAATAATCCACATTTCTTCCACCTGCTTTCCACTGCAAAACATTTTAAAAATCAACGACTTCAAAAAATCAAATTTTTTCCTTGACAGCTACAATATATTGTGGTTAAATTTGCAAAAGTTCTAAATAGGGGATAAATGAACTTCGAATATAAAAAACATCAGGAGCAAATTTTTAATAAATCATTTTAAAAAAAGGGGGGATTATGGAGTCTTTAAAAGTTTCTGGTTCTAATCTTACAGGCAATGCATTAAAGGTTCTTGAGAAAAGGTATCTCAAGAAAAATGAGGAGGGCAAGGTTGTTGAGACACCAGAGGAGCTTTTCAGGAGAATAGCAAGGACTGTTGCATCTGCTGACCTCAATTATGGGAAATCCACTGTAGAGGTATCAAGGCGTGAAGATGAATTTTATTCGATTATGACTTCCTTATTTTTTCTTCCAAATAGCCCCACCCTTATGAATGCAGGTCGGCGGCTCGGTCAGCTCTCTGCCTGTTTTGTCTTGCCAGTGGAGGACTCTATGGAGTCCATCTTTGATGCGGTAAAGAACGCAGCCATGATACATAAGTCAGGTGGAGGCACGGGGTTCAGTTTTTCAAAGTTAAGACCAAATGGAGATGTTGTCGGCTCTACAAAAGGCATCTCATCCGGGCCTATATCCTTCATGACAGTCTTTGATACAGCAACCGAGGCAGTAAAACAGGGTGGGACAAGGCGTGGCGCTAACATGGGGCTGCTCAGGGTTAGCCATCCAGACATTCTGAGCTTCATCACCTGCAAAGATGAAAATACAAAACTCAATAATTTTAATATATCCGTGGGCCTGACCGAAGAGTTTATGAAGGCCCTATCAGAAGGCAGGGAGTATGAACTTATAAACCCGAGAACAAAGCAGGTTATTAATAAGCTCAGGGCAAAAGAGGCCTTTGATCTCATAGTCAATCACGCATGGAGAAATGGTGAACCTGGTATTGTGTTTCTTGACAGGGTTAACCACAGTAACCCCACACCGAAAATTGGAGAAATAGAAAGCACTAACCCCTGCGGAGAGCAGCCCCTTTTGCCATACGAGAGCTGCAATCTCGGCTCTATAAATCTGGCAAAGATGGTGAAACCAGTCAGCAGTCAGCAG
The DNA here is from genome assembly GCA_016214385.1 of Nitrospirota bacterium. Lineage (NCBI taxonomy): Bacteria > Pseudomonadati > Nitrospirota > Nitrospirota bacterium. The sequence continues at coordinate 539 of JACROP010000123.1, read as the reverse complement.
TCAGCGGTCAGCGGTCAGGAAATAGACTGGGATAAACTCAGGGACATTACCTGGAAGTCTGTCCATTTCCTCGACAATGTCATAGATGTAAACAAATACCCTCTTAAAAAGATAGAGGAGATGACAAAGGCAAACAGGAAGATTGGCCTTGGAGTTATGGGATGGGCGGATATGCTTATACAACTCGGAACCCCCTATAATTCAGATGATGCAATAAAACTCGCAGCGGAGGTTATGAGTTTTATACAAAGAGAAGGTAAAGCTGCATCAGCAGCCCTCGCTGAGGAGCGTGGGGCCTTTCCAAACTACAGCGGAAGCATCTATGACGGAAAGCTCCGTCTGAGAAATGCAACTGTCACAACCATAGCACCAACAGGCACACTTTCGATAATAGCAGGCTGCTCCTCAGGCATAGAGCCACTTTTTGCAGTCTCCTATGTAAGGACTGTGATGGAGGGTACAAAGCTCATTGAGGTGAATCCCCATTTCGAGGAGGTTGCCAAGAAAAGGGACTTTTGGTCCAGACAGCTCATGGAGTG
>JACROP010000122.1 GCA_016214385.1 Nitrospirota bacterium | reverse complement strand
TTTCACACCGATACCGATGAGGAGATTAAGTTAACAAAACGCATGTGTGAGCAGGCAGGTGCAAGGGTTGCAGTATCTGAGCACTGGTTAAAAGGCGGCGAAGGGGCACTCGAACTTGCAGATGCAGTGCTTGATGCATGTAATGATAAGGTTAACTTCAGGTTCCTTTATGATATGGATACCCCTTTGCGAAAAAGGGTTGAACTCATAGCAAAGGAGGTCTATGGCGCTGATGGAGTTAGCTATTCCCCGGAGGCAACTGCAAAGGCAGAGAGATTTGAAAACGACCCGAGGTTTAAAGACTATACCACCATGATGGTGAAAACACATCTATCGCTTTCACACGACCCCACACGCAAAGGTGTTCCTAAGGGTTGGGCGCTTCATATTAGAGATTTCCTTACATATGGCGGTGCCAGATTTATCTGTCCTGTTGCAGGAAATATCAGCCTGATGCCTGGCACATCCTCAGACCCTGCTTACAGAAGGGTCGATGTTGATGTGAATACAGGCAAAGTAAAAGGATTGTTTTAAATTTTAAAACGGGCAGGGATGCTTGACTAAAGTGGGTTGACATAAACTCTAACTACTAATTATAGTTATGTTAACCATAAATTGTTTCCAAAGGAAGAATTTGGAAAAAGGTAAAGTTGAAATCTGGGCAATCGCGGGAGGAAAAGGCGGGACAGGGAAAAGTTTTGTTGTAAGTAGTGTTGGCACTTACCTGGCTACAAAAGGTAAACATGTTACATTAATAGATGCTGATTGGGGTGGCGCAAACCTTCATTCCTTCTTTGGCATAAACAAACCTCCAAATTCCCTCACAGATTTTTTTGAAAAGAAATCTCCTCTTAAAGAGCTTGTTACTAACTGTGGGATCCCTCATCTGGGATTAATAGTAGGAAACCTTTTCTCACTGGATCCAGGGGACATTAAATATTCCCAGAAGCTTAGATTCTTCAATCATATCAGGATGCTCAACACAGATTACATTCTTATTGACCTCGGCGGAGGCTCACATGTTAACACTATAGATACCTTTCTGCTTGCTGATAAGATGATTGTTGTATTGGTTCCGGAGATAACTGCTATAGAAAATATGTATCGTTTTATTAAAAATGTGTTCTTCAGGAAATTGAAGCTTGTATTTAGCGCATATGGATTAAAGGATTTACTCCAGGATATATGTAAAAACAGAGAAGGATATGGGATAAAAAACCTGAAAGAACTCGTCACTTACTTAGCCGGTATGTCGGCACATATAAAAGAAATCCTTGATAAAGAGCTATCGGGCTTCAGGATATATATTGTTTTAAATCAGATAAAAAACAGTCGGGACATAGCAATCGGGACAAATATAAAAAGTGTTTGCATGAAGTTCTTAAACCTTCACGCTCAATATGCGGGCTATATAGAATATGATGAGTATGTAAGAAAATGTGTTAACGAGAAACAGGTCTTTCTGCTCACATATCCCCTTTCGCATGCTGCAAAGTCAATTGGAAGGCTTTCGGATAATCTGATAGAGGGAAAAGAGATAACAGTAACAGGAGATGAATATACCTCCACAAGACTATAAAAAATACTTTGAGATACTTGAGCTCAACCCTGATGCATCACTCCAGGAGATAAAGGCTTCATATCTGAGTCTCAAAGGGTTTTATTCAAACACCTCTATTGTTACAGATGCTATCTCATATGAACTTTCTGAAGACAGCATACAAAAAGTACTTGCAGAGATACAAGAGGCATATGAAAAACTTGCAGAATTCTTTAAGAATACAGACACCGAACAAAAATATAAAGAAAGACAAACAGTCACTGAGGACGACCTTAAGAGATATTTAGCAGATATTACAACCTTCAGTGGCCCTGCACTATGCAAGATAAGGGAAAGACTTGGGATAGAGCTAAAGGATATTGCAGATTTTACAAAGATACGCAGACAATATCTTGAGTATATTGAGCTTGAGAGATTTGATGCCCTTCCAGCAGAGGTATATATAAGGGGGTATGTTATAGCATATGCCCGCTATCTTTCTCTCGACACTACAAGGGTAGCAGAGGATTATATGGCGAGATACAGGGCATGGAAAATGGCAGCTACTGTAACGCCCCATAAATAACCTTACTCCTTCGCCATTCTTCCAAGTTTAATTTAAAAATATCATCCCTGATTATGCGTGAATGAAAACCACAGAGACACAGAGGTCACGAGAAAAGTGTAAAGAAAAATGGAGCAATGGAGTGTTGGAGTATTGGGAAAAAAAGAATACATTACTCCAATACTCCAAATTATAGCTCTGTGAACTCTGTGGCAGGTCATTTTCTCTGTGTCTCTGTGCCTCAGTGGTTAACACAATTTTGGGATTAAAATTGAATTCGGAAATTATTCTCCTCTTGTGTTAAAATTCATAGTGCTCAACCTCCTCCCCATAGGCAACATAGATGAGGCACTGTTAAAACATCTCTCTGATTTTCTGAAGGATACCTTCAAGACAAAAGTAATGGTTCTTGAAAATACCCCATTACAACCTTCTGCATACAACTCTTCCCGCAAACAGTATCATTCCTCAAAAATCTTAAGGGAGATAAACACCAGTGGTATGAAGGGTAAGATACTCTGCGTTACGGATGTTGACCTTTATGTGCCGAGGTTAAACTTTGTTTTTGGTGAGGCAGACCCCCTCAGAGGAGTGGCTATTATATCCCTTGTCAGGCTGAAGCAGGAATTTTACAACCTGAAAAAGGAGCCTTCCATCTTCATTGAAAGGACCATTAAGGAAGCTGTTCATGAGCTCGGCCATCTCTATGGCCTCGGCCATTGCACTGATCCAAAATGTGTGATGTATTTCTCAAACAGTATAAAGGACACAGATTTTAAAGGCAAAAAATTTTGCAATGTATGTAATATAGGGCTGCACGAACTGCAAAAAAAGATTTAAAAATATCTCCGGTTTAATCATATCTCCATTTCGGAGAATATTATGAATAGCTTAAAACTCCCTTACACAAAAGAACAGGGGAGCTGGGTGATGTTTATCATCGCCTTTTCTACAGGCGCCATAAAAACAGGGAACATAAATATCACCTTATCTCTGGTCTTTCTCTCTTTATGCCTTTTTTTGATGGCAAAGAGCCCTGCAGTGAATGTAATAAAAAGAGGCAACAGAGGCGAGCTCCCGTGGATTTCAGGATATATTATACCGGGCCTTGCAGGTTTCCTCTATTCTACAGTAAAGGTGCCACCTTTATTTTCGCTCTATATAGCCGGTATAACCCTGATTGTCCTTTATTTAATCCTTAATCTAAAAGGCATACAGGTTTTGTCAGAGGCATCTGGCATGGCTTTGATGGGGCTTACAGCAGCTATTGGCGCAAGTGCAGCGGCTGGTACACTGTTAAATCTCTATCTCTGGCCGATGTTTTTTATTTTTTATTTTGCAAGCTCTTTCAGGGTCAGGGCAACGATAAAAAGATACAGGCTTATCGGTATGCTTTATTCAGGTCTGGTGCTTTCAGTCTCAGGGATAATGGTATTAAAGGGTGTGCTTTTATTCCTTGCATTCCTGCCGCTTTTTGAAGATATTTATGCATTCATCAAAGGCAGGAAAGTCGTAGACTCGACTCTACGAGAAGACTTCAAGCGCCTGGGAATAATTGAAACGATTAAGGCAATCTTTTTTGCATCTATTTTAATTTTTATTTAGCCTAAGAGATAGAACTGAGAGATCTAAATGTAGATAGGGAAGGCAGATGAAAAATTTCTATACGCCACCTTAATAAAAAGACTTTATGGATTTGACAAAAAACATTAAAACTAAACGGCTAAAACAGAATATAAATCCCGATGCTTCGGGATAGAAATACTGAGACTGCCTTCCCTATCTCTGTAGTTCGGATTTAAAAAAATTTTGACTAACTTTCTCAACTTATGTTAAGCTTCTATATCTTGGAGGTTCCCCTTGGGGGTCGTAAATCTCCCTAATATATTCACAATAACAAGAATACTGTTATTGCCTTTTTTTGCCATCACCCTGATCTACGGGCATCACCGATATTCTCTTGCTATCTTTATTGCTGCTGGTCTCACAGATGTTCTCGACGGTCTTCTGGCAAGGGCAAAAAACCAGACAACAAGTTTTGGAAGCATACTCGACCCTGTGGCAGATAAATTTCTTCTGCTAACATCTTTAATAATTATGAGCATTTATGAATGGATACCAAAATGGCTGACTATTACTGTCATAAGCAGGGATTTGATTGTTGTAACTGGCTGGCTTATTCTTTATTTTGCCACCCATACAGCAAGAGTCGAACCAAGTATTCTCGGAAAAGGCGCCAATGCCTTACAGTTTATCCTGGTCGGGATAGTGCTTCTGTCCATCAACTTAACAGGAACCCCTTATGCGCCCATGGGCATCCTGATAGCCATTGCCGTGCTGACTTCCCTCTCAGGGCTCCACTATATATACAGAGGATTAAAAATTGCCAATGGTATCTAAGATAAATTCGAGCGTAGAACATGTAGCCCCTAACAGTATTGCACAGAAACTCGGCATTGAGAAGGGAGACATTCTCCTTAGCATTAATGGCGAACCGATCAGGGATGTTATAGACTACATGTTTTATTCAAAAGAAGAGAACCTGTTGCTTGAGGTCCAGAAAGACAAAAAATTATATTCATTTAAAGTAAAAAGAAAAGACAATGAAGCCCTCGGCATTGATCTAAAACCTTTTAGAATAAAAACCTGCAGAAACAACTGCATCTTCTGTTTTGTAAACCAGCTTCCCAAAAACATGAGAAAGACCCTTTACTTGAAGGATGACGATTACCGCATGTCCTTTCTCTACGGGAATTATATAGCCCTCACCAACATCTCCGATGCTGATAAAAAGCGTATCTTTGAGCAGCGCCTCAGCCCACTTTATGTATCTGTCCACACAACAAACAATGAGTTAAGAAGATCAATTCTTAAAAACCCAAAGGCCCCGGATATCCTTAAGGAGATTAAAGAATTTGTATCCAATAAGATAAGGCTACATGCTCAGATTGTTGTATGCCCTGGAATAAATGACGGCGAAGAGCTCATTAACACTGTTAAAGACCTTTGCAAATTTTATCCGTATGTTGCATCAATAGCAGTTGTACCTGTTGGCCTTACCAAACACAGGCAAAACAATATAAAACCTGTTGAAAAGTCCGATGCTATAAAAATATTCGAAACCCTCGAACCATTAAGGAAACGGCTGAAAAAACGGCACGGAGAATTTATAGTAGACCCATCTGATGAGCTTTATATAAAAGCTGGCCTGCCCTTCCCTGCCTTAAAAGAGTACGAAGACCTTCCACAACTGGAAAATGGTGTTGGGATGGTCCCTCTGTTTATGAATTCGGTGAAAAAGTTGAGACTTCCCAAAAAAATAGAACAAAGACGATATGTAACTTTCACCGGCACATCTTTTGCGCCTTATCTTGATGAAACCATCCAGAGATTCAGGGCTATCGAAGGACTGTCCATCGAGGTCTTTAAAATAGAAAACAGAGTTTTTGGCCCTACAGTCACAGTAACAGGGCTCCTTACTGGCAGGGATGTCCTGAAGACCCTTATGCGCAAGGTCTCTGGAGACTGCCTGCTTATACCGGATGTGGCTCTTAAAGATAGAACCGATATATTCATAGACAATGTAACCCTGAAGGATATTGCAGAGACCCTGAACATTGCTGTTAAGGCAATAGAGTCAACGCCAGAGGGCCTTTTAAAAGGAGTAACAGATGGATGTAACAGGGAGGACTAAGATCTTCGGCATATTTGGTTTCCCTGTAGAACATACCCTTTCACCGTCAATGCATAATGCTGCCTTCAAGGCACTCAGCCTTGACATGTGCTATCTGCCCTTTAAAGTCCAGCCGGCAGACCTCCCCAGGGCTATTGAGGCAATCAGGGCACTAAACATCTCAGGGGTAAATATCACTGTGCCACACAAGGAAAAAGTGATTCCATTTTTAGACGAGACTGATAGAGAAGCATCCCTTATCGGCGCTGTAAATACTGTGGTAAACAGGGAGGGAAAACTCTCAGGCTACAATACAGATGGCAGGGGATTTGTAAAATCCCTTGAAGAAGCTAAGATAACCACAGAAGGCAAAAAAGTACTGCTTGTCGGCGCTGGCGGTGCTGCAAGGGCAATTGCTTTTTCCCTTGCCATGAGGGGTGTTACAGAAATAGCCTTTTTTGACATAGATAAAGAGAAGGCCAGAGAGCTTTCAAATGCAGTTCAGAAGACAGGAATCCATTGTAGCGTCGTGAATGAAATAATGTCCCTGTCAGGATTTCATATAGTTATAAATGCCACCCCTCTTGGCCTCAAAGCCGACGATCCCCTGCCTTTCAGCCCACAACTTATTCTGCCTGACACTGTGGTATGCGACCTTATCTATAAAAAAACAGCTCTCTTACATAAAGCAGAGGGTATGGGAGCAAAAACTATTGATGGCTCTGGCATGCTCTTATGGCAGGGGGTTTTAGCCTTTGAGTTGTGGACCGGCATAAAGCCACCAGTTGATGTCATGCGCAAGGCCCTGCTGTCAGGGATATAATCTTTTGATTGCTTCTTTACCAATTCGACCCCCCTTTTAACATTCCTATCTAACGTTTCGAGTGATTGAGAGATATTCACTCTGGCCCGTTTTGTTCGGCGGATCACTTGCGAAATAGCATTTGGAGCATCGCAAAGCCTGTTGTTAAATGAAGTTTCGGGCGACCTTGAACTAATCTCCTTTTTGTTTCTTTCTTCCTGGCATTAACCATCCAAATAATAATACCTCAATAGCCATTCTGATTTTATCAAATAATGAGTATCTTACCTCCGATACTTCAGTTTTATCCTCAGTCCTATTCAGATAATCCGCCAAAAGTTCCTTAGCTCTCTCATACTGTTCATCTTGAATCAATATCATCTTTTTATTGAAAAGCTCAATCTGAGGACCCACTTCCATAGAACCAAAATTGTCATTACGGACAAAATAATTGATTCTTTCTGCATCAAGGATGCTTCGTATTAAGGCCAATTCAACTTCGTTGCGTGGAGAATATAATTCAATCATGCTTCAGTTTTGCTATCTTTATTGCCCGAAATTTCATTACGGGCTGGCGGCTTGCCGAAGTGCCCGAAGGGCATTTGGGAGAAGCCGGTTAGCCGCCTGATAGGCGGCGGCTTCGACCTCGGCAAGACGCCAGCCCGAGAAGCGGTCGAGGCGAAGCCGATGACCGCTTCTCGTTTCGAGTGCTTGAGAAGGACATAGCCTTTGGGTGTTTAATCTCAAGCACTCTGTTATCTGTCCGTTGCGGGCATCCTCGTTTAAAAATATGGGATGTGTCCCCCTATTCTTTTTCTCCCCTATTCTTTATTCTTTATTCTTTACCTATTCTTTTATTCTTTTATTCTTTAAACGAAATTTTTCATTATCTCTATTCCACAAACACTGGGATATCTCCGAGTGTTATTGATATTTTATTATTTTGCACTGATTTTGTCTTGGTCTCAAAGGCTGTGTTATAATCTGTTATATCTTTTCCTGATTCATATTTTGGCACAGCTTCGGTGATTCTGAT